>NZ_JAKZKW010000008.1 GCF_022808695.1 Fundidesulfovibrio soli | reverse complement strand
GGGGGCGGGGGCGGCGCTTCCTACTGCAGCAGCATCTTGATCGCCCCAGGCACCATCGTACCGGGCTTCACGGCGAATCCCCCCACCACCGCCGCGCCCGCGGGGCTCTCCCCGGCGGGGCTCACTGCGGTGATCCTCCAGGCGTAGAGCCCCGGCCTGGAGAGGGTCCTGGTCATGGTCGTGCTCGTGACCGGGCTCCCCGGCAGCTTGGTGAAAGCCCCCCCGTTGAAGGACTCGTACACGTTGAAGCCAGTCACCCCCGCGAGCGCGGGGTCCCAGCGCAGGGTCCAGGTCTTGCGTTTGGCGTCGTCCGGGAGGACGGTGAGGCCCAGGGGCGCGGGTGTGGTGAAGTCCTGCACCGTCAGCACCGGGGAGGCCGACGGGGACCCCGGCACCATATCCGGGCCCAGCGGCGTCACCGTGCAGGAGTAGCCCGCAAGCACGCTCGTCGGCGCGTCGCGGAACGGCGGGGCGCGGAAGTAGGCAGGGGCCGCTCCTGAGCGATCCAGGCGATAGGCCTGCGCCCCCGGCAAGGGGGTGAAATCCACCAGCACGCCCAGGCCCTCGGGGGTCACGCCCAGGTTCGTGATGGCGGGCGGCGCCGGGCCGGATGCCGTCCCCAGCGATCCGCGCACCGGTGTGGACCGAGGGCTCTCCATGCCCGAGGCCACGGCGGTCACGGCGAACCACTCCTGCGCGGCCAGGCCCGGCTCGCTGGCGGCCAGCAGGTTGTGCACGGCGTTGCGCACCGGCGTGGTGGTGATCCTCTGGGTCACGGCGTCCGGGCTCGAGCCCTTGTAGATGTGGTATCCCTCCAGATCGCGCTCCGAACTGGGAATCCAGGAGAGCATCATCCCGGTCAGGCCGGGATAGGCCATGAGGCCCAGCGGGGCCTTGACGCCCCCCGAGGCCCAAAACGTGGACGCCTTGAACTGCGGCCCGCTCTTGTTGTCCCAGATGGACGCCTCGACCGTATTGAACCCGTAGGTGAGCCTGGCGAAGTCCGGCACCTGGTACGTGGCCTGGGCCCAGCTCAGGGAGGTGAAGGAGGGCACCAGCACGCCGTTGAGGCGGCAGGTCAGGGTCTGGGGGTCGTAGGCGGACTGATAGCCGTTGTACGTGATGCTGATCACCGGCGTGAGCGAACCCACGTAACCGTTATCAGGAGGCGTGATGACCAGCTGGTCGTAGGGCGTGGGCGTGTAGTCGAGGGGCAGCACCGGGCCGAAGGACGAGTTGTAGGTCACCTGGGAGCGCGGCGGCAGCAGCCTGCTGACGTTGGCCGCGTCGGTGACGCGCAGCGTGCCGGTGACGTTGGTGGCCGTCATGCCCCCGTTGCTCAGGATGCTCGCCACGGCCGCGTTGGACCGGGAGAGGCTGCTGGCCGGCGTGAACCCGCGCCCGCCCGCCGTCTGGACCGTGGAGGCCGCACCCGCGGCCTGGGGCGCCCCGGGCTGCGGCGGGCTTTGGTAACCCAGCGCATCCGCGCCCTTCTCCAGGGCGTAGCCGATGGTCTTGCTGGCACCCTTGCGCACCAGCCAGCTGGAACCCGGGGCCACTACGTTGACGCCCGCCTGGATGAGCTTGTCCCAGATGAACTCGCGGGCGTATTCCCTATGGTTTATGGAGAGGTCCTGCGCGAAGTTGGTGAACTTGATGGTCCAGCACACCGATTTCGCCAGGAGCTCGTCCTCGCCCACGATGACGATGGTCTCGCCGGTCTTGTCCGGGTCGTAGCCGTCGGTCAGGGCCGCCTCGCGCACCTGGCCGTCCGCGAACGCCACCCGCACGTAAGGAAGCTCCACGCCCCAGGGAGTGGCCACCGGCTGGAGCCTGAGCCAGTCGCCCTTGTCCACCCTCGTGTTGGAGGTGGCCCTGCTCCAGGTGCCGGAGAGCATGTCCTTGCGCTCCACGCCCTGATCCGAAACCTCCAGGATGTAGCCGAAGGCCAGCTCGATGGGCGCGCCCATCATGGGTTCGTCACCTGTTGTGAAGCCCAGGGTGCCGGTGCGCTTGGGGCCCACGAACTCCGAGAGCGGGCAGGTGATCATGAAATCGGCCTTGCCCCAGTTGTAACCGGTGTCGGTTGAGGTCGTGGGAGAACTGGGGGTGATCTCGAAGGGCTCCGTCGCCTGCACATCGAAGGTGACGCCTGTTACGGGCTGGCGGCCCATGCTGAATCCGCCCTGTCCGTTGGGCGCGTAGATCAGGTCGTAGACCCCCAGGAACCCGGGGCCGGACCAGCCTCCGCTGGCCCAGGTATGCCGGAACTGGGCGATGTCGAACTCAACTACCCCGCTGAAGTAATCGCCGGACATGCCGTCCGGAAGTGTTATCTCCGCGTAGATCGTCAGGGGCCAGTAGTTGGCGTAGCCCGAATCCACTTGGTCGGCGGAATAGAAGCTCTCGCTGGTGAACTTGGCGCTGACGGCGTTAGTGCCCACTTTGCTGAAATTCAGGCCGATGCGTTGCGAGTTGACAGTCAGGTTCGCTGTGCCTGACTGCGAGCCCTTGTATACGGCTTTGACCGTAAGCCCCACCGTTCCCTGTGACTGGAACAGGACCTTGGGCACGGTGGTGCTTCCATAGGTGTACGAGCCGATGCCCACCGCGGCGGTCTTGGAGTTGCCGCCCATGTCCGAGAGGGTGATTTCCAGGTCCCAGTTGGGGTCCAGGGTCAGGGTCTGTGTGGCGGCGGCCGCCGGGGCGGCGCAGGACAGGACAGCCAGGAGCCAAATAGCGGCGAAGATCGGGCGGCGCGTCATAACGTTCTCCGTCGTCAGTCGGTTGCCGCAGGCGAAGCGGCCTTGCGGCGGGAAGGCAGGTGGCGGTGAATGCCCGGAGAGCCGGGTACGGCGGAAGACGGCACGCACAGGACGGAAGGCTGCGCCTGTATTTTGCGGCCCGGGACGGCCGCGGAGGGGCAGGCGGAAGGCATTATTTATTTGACCCCGCTATACAACACCGCCCAAAAGCCTGCAACATGGCCGTTTTCGGAAAGCCGAAACCAGGTTCAGGCACCTGTATCCCGGCAAACACTATCAAATTCCAGTCGTGATGGATGGTTACGGCACCTCGGCTGCAGTTCTGATCCGATGTCGCACACCCACGCCCGGCACCCGGCGGCGGGCCTCACGCGCCGCTTGTGCAGCGGGCCGAAAAAAGCGTAGGATGGAAGGGAGTGCGCCAGATAGCCCCAACCGGCAAGGAGGAATCGGGATATGGCAACGCCTGAACAACTGGTCCAGGGCATCCGGGAGAACATGAAACAGCTGGCCCAAGCCTGCGAGGGCCTGGACGAGGCCACGGCCTCCAGGGCTCCGGTCGGGCGCTGGAGCCCCAAGCAGATACTCTCACACCTGAGCGGGCCCGAGGGCATGGGAATGCTCCCCCTGCTCAGGGCCTTCCTGGAGGCGGACACCCCGCGGATCGACCTGGAGACCGAGAACCCATTTTTCACCGACAAGCGGGAATCCATGCCCTTCACGGAACTGCTGGAGGGCGTCCGGCGCGAGTACGAGGCCGTGGCGGCCTTCACCTCGACCCTGACGCCGGACCAGCTGGCACGCACGGCGCACATCCCCGCCTTCAAGGACACGCCCCTGGGCGAGCGCCCCTCGCTGGAGCAGATGATCTTCGGCCTGACGGACTTCCACGTCCGCTTCCACACCGACCATCTGCGCGAGGTGGTCGCGGCGCTGCGGGCTCCTGGCGGAGCCTGAAACCGTACAAGCACGGGAGACCAACTCATGCGGATCGAACCCTATCTGTTCTTCGAGGGCCGCTGCGACGAAGCGCTGGCCTTCTACGCCGAGGCCGTCGGCGCCCAGGTGACCATGCTCATGCGCTACAGCGACAGCCCCGAACCGCCCGCCCCCGGCATGATCCCGGCAGGTTCGGAAGACAAGGTGATGCACGCCAACGTGCGCGTGGGCGACACCACCTTCATGGCCTCCGACGGCAACTGCCGGGGCGAACCCGACTTCCGGGGCTTCTCGCTCTCGCTGACCGCCGCCGACGAGGCCGAGGCCAAGCGGGCCTTCATCGCCCTGGCCGAAGGCGGCCAGGTGCTGATGCCCCTGGGCAAGACCTTCTTCTCGCCCTGCTTCGGCATGCTCACCGACCGCTTCGGCGTGGGCTGGATGGTCATCGTGCCTGCGTAGAAACCCCTTCACACCAAGCAAAGGCCCCGGGCCGCCGCGAGGCGTCCCGGGGCCTTGATTCCTGTACCGTTCGGCGGCCGCGCCACGTTGCAAGCAACGGCGTATGCCGCCCTGTATGCATCCATCCGCCCTGGGCCGCGGCTGCAGTTCTTTCGGGAAACGCCGCGCGACTACGCTGCCTGACGGTGATGGCGTCGAATCAACCTACCGGCCTGTTCACTCCCAGCAGCACCCCCGCCATGTCGCCCTGCTCCTTATACGAGGCAAAGACCAGGTATGGCGCGAGGAACAGCATCCCGCCGAAAAAGCCTGCCACTCCCAGCACGATGCCCCAGCGGGAGAAACCATGCCGCCAGGCAGTCCATATACCGGATAGTATGAGGAAACATGTGAAATCCAAGTTGAACTGCCCAGACCAGGTCAAGGCGGCCAACTCGCCGAAAAACACAGGAAACAGATTCCATCCGTGAGTCGACACAACCACACCAGTATACATCAATATGCATGCGGTGAAAATTGCAAGTAACATCCTGAAGTTGTGCATTGACTATCCTTCCTGTTTACGCTTGTGCATGTGTCTGGAAGGAAGTACACGCGTACGGTATATCAAGCAATTACCTCAGAGGTAATGATCATGAACAATCTTCATGCCACCGCAACCAACGATAAGACTGCTGGCAGTATGATCCGTTTCTGGCGCGCGATACGAAAAGTGAGCCAGTTGGACCTGGCTTTGGATGCCGGGGTTTCGGCAAGGCATTTGAGTTTCATTGAAACTGGAAAATCCAATCCGAGCCGAGCCATTATTCTCAAGATAGCGGGCGTCCTCAAGATGCCGCACAGACACTTGAATTCACTGTTGGCCGCTTCAGGCCATGCTTCAGAATACGGGGATAAGCCTGTCGAGGAAAAGAATATGGCCATGGTCCTCCATGCTTTGCGTCGCATGTTGGACAAGCACGATCCGTACCCTGCTTTCGTTGTCAACGCCACATACGACATCCTGATGACGAACCACGGGTACAACCGTTTGGTATCACTTCTTGTTGGCGACCATACAATGAGAAAGTACAAAAACATTTACAGACTCACGTTCTCTAGTGACGGCTTGTGCCGTCACATCAAAAACTGGAACGTGGTGCGAGACTTCATGCTTGATCGGTTGCATGGCGAGGCGCTGTCCACCCACAACACGGCGTTGTTCTCGCTTTATGAGGAACTTGCAGAAGGGCAGAAAGAGATGAAGGACTGTTTGAGGGCAGTTGACAGTGAGCTGCCCATTTTGAGCATAATATTTGAGCAGAACGACTTGAGAGCATCTTTCTTCACAATGCTGACAACCCTTGGAACCCCGCTCGACGCGACTACGCAGGAGCTGCGCATCGAGTCCCTTTTTCCTGCCGACGAGCCGACAAAGGAATTATTCTCTGGGTACGGCGCATCATGACCGCGGCTACAGGCACAGCACAGCCTCCCGCTGGGCTGGCAAGCCCGGCGACTTGAAATCCTACGCGAACCGCTGCCGCCTCTCAGCAACCCCTTGTCCTGGCTGTTCGGCAGCAGCATCCGCGCCTCATGGCCGCCTTGCGCCGGCAAAACCCGGAGGCGTCGGGCTCTCGCCCTCCTTGGCCTCGGCACTCAATCCACGTAATTGATCCTGGCGGGGCCGCGTTTGGCCGGGCGGTGGTACTCCACGGCGGGCTTGCCGAAGAGCATGGCGTAGCCCAGCATGTGGTCCTCCGGCACGCCCAGGTGCGTCACCAGATGCGGGCACACGGAGAGGGCCATCATGAACAGGCCGTCCCAGAGGGTGCCCAGGCCGTGTGCGCTTGCCAGCAGCTCGAACTGGGCCAGGGCGATGTGCACGTCCTGCACGGGGCAGGGCGCGGCCTTGGGCGCGCTGGTGAGCAGCAGGTGCGGCGCGCCCCGCAGGACCACGTCCATCCCCATGTCCCTCCAGGCGCGCACCACGAAATTCAGGTACTTCCCCGCCAGCCCTCCGGGCAGCTCCCCGGCCTTGTCCAGCTTGTCCAGGCAGGCCATCATCTCCTTGCCCAATTCAGCCATGCGGGCCTTGTCGCGGACCACGGTGAAGAGCACATCCTGCGCGTTGACCCCGGTGGGGGCGTGGCAGGCGGTCTGCAGCAGGCTGTCGATCAGCTCGGGGGGCAGGTTCTCGTCCTTGTAGCGCCGCACGGACCTGCGCCAGCGGATCAGGTCGGCCACCTGCTCCGGGGCGGGCAGGTTCCTTGTCTCGTCGGCCTCCCGGGGATCGCAGCCAAGGATCGAGACGGCCGCTGTGGGGCAGACCATGTAGCAGTGCAGGCAGCGGTAGCAGCCTTCCTCGTTGGTGATGGCGGGCAGGTCGTCCAGGGCGATGACGCCTGCGGGGCAGTCCGCCGCGCACTCCCCGCAGCGTATGCACAAATCCCCGTCCACATGGAATCGCAGCATCGCTCCCCTCCTCGTTTTCTGGGGGTTCCGGTTTTCCGGCCGGGCCGGGCTTCCTCCACCTCTAACCCCGGAGCGCCTTCGCCCACAAGGCCCGGCAGGGCGCCGCGCCCGCTACAGCTTGCAGCTCATCTGCTCATAGGCGGTGATGTAGTCGCAGTAGAGCTTGGGCGTCCTGTCCAGGCGGTAGACCACGCCGATCATCAGCACCGTGCTGCCCAGCAGGAACAGCGGCCCGAAAATCCAGAAGATCAGCGGCACCAGGTAGTAGAAGGCCAGCATCCCGTTGTGGAAGTGCCGGGCCGCTCGGTTGAGCTGCATGGCCACGAAGGTCAGCGAAGTGCTGTAGTTGCCGTCCGTGCAGGGCACGTTGATCATGAAGCCCACGTGATTGTAGAGCCGGATGGAGGAGGAGAAGCTGAAGAAGGCGATGAACAGGTTGACCAGCAGCACCAGGAGCTTGAGCGCCAGGGTGTTCTTCTGGGTGGAGCCCAGGATGTTGAGCGAATGCCAGGTCTGGCCCAGGTTCTCCGCCTGCCCGGTGAGGCTCAGCACGCCCACCGAGAGCAGTATGGCCGTGGAGGCCAGGAAGGTCCCGGCCATGGTGGAGTTGCGCAGGGTCTGCACGGCCAGGATGTCGTTCTTCTCCTCCATGATCTGCACCACCCAGGCCCTGCGGGCCAGGTTGGTGGCCCCCTGGATGGTGTAGATCGGGTTCGACTTGAGCTTCCACCAGATAAAGACGTTGTAGCCCGTGAACATCAGGATGGAGAGGAACAGGCACCCCAGGTCCAGGGCATGGGGGGAAAGGCCTTCGGTCATCTCGTGAACCCCTTTCGGTTTGTTGGGCGCCGCCCGGGCCGGGCCTCAGAAAATGCGGGCGCAAAGACCCAGCGCGTCCGCCTGCTCCACGATATCCTCCCGGCTGGAGGAGGCCACGACGAGTATTTCGGGGGCCTCCTCCCGCAGTGCGGAGGGCTCCCGCACAGCGAGCCCGTCCACCACGCTCCCGGCCTTGGCGGGGTCGGCGTCGGCCAGCACGAAGCGGACTTCGCCGCCCAGCGACCGCACCAGGGGCGAGACGTACTTCGCATAGTACCCTGAAACGCCCCACACCGCCACGGTCCGCGCGCCCCTGAAGAAGGCCCGGGCCGCCCGCAGGGCGGTCTCTTCGCAGCCCAGGTCCACGGCCATGGCGTGCAGGTGGCGCACGTAGGCCGCGTTGTAGTCCCGCCAGGTGGCGCCCAGCTCCCCCAGCCCGTCCACGAAGTCGCGGCGCAGGCTCCCGAGCACGTAGCCGGGCTTGCTCTCCCGCAGCTGCCGCGTGGAGGCCGCGAACACGTGCAGCCTGTCCAGCAGGGTGATCTGGCGCAGGCACTCCGGGGAGAAGTAGGACTGGAGGAACCGCTTGGCCACGTACCTGGGCGTGAGCGGCCAGGTGACGGAGGCCGCGTCCTTGCCGGTGAAGCTCTCCTGCGCGCGCAGCTCGTCGATGACGATCTCGTAGGCCGGGAAGTAGTACAGGGGCAGCCCCGGGTTGGCCTTGAGCAGCATGTCCACCGCCACGCGCAGGGTGGCCTTGGAGACGCAGTTCTCAACGTAGGGCGAATCCGTGAACCGGGCCATGCAGGAGTCGTCGCGGGTGTCGAAGTCGAACTGGGGGTGGAACATGTAGCGCTGCGGCGAGATGGTGAAGAACATCGCCGGGCAGGAGCCGCCCCTGAGCCCCCTGACGCGCTCCACCAGGGCCTGCAGGTGCCCGAGCTCCTCGTCCACGCTGTGGCGGGTCACCTCGTAGAGCCCGGCGGGCATTCCGGCCACCCTGTTCACGCACCGGCCCGTGGCCTTGAGCCGCACCACGTTGGCGATGCCCAGGGTCACGATCATGTGGGTGCACTTGCGGATGTTGGCCAGCAGCTGGTCGTCCAGCCAGGCCAGGCGCGCCTCCAGCGCGGCCCTGCCCCCGTGGAAGCGGTCCAGAAAATGGTAGCCTGTCGGGCGCAGGCCCCCGAGCTCGTCCTCGTAGGCGTACAGTTCATCGTCCGCCAGGCCCCGGCGCCCCTCCGCCAGCCTGTCCAGCACCTGGAGCATGCTCTCCGCGCTGAAGTGCTTGCAGGTCTCGGTGCGGAAGTAGCTGTTGACCCCATAGAGGCGGAACACGTCCTCCACGTGGGCCGCGAAGCAGGAGCCCAGATTGCAGAACACCGCCGAGGGCGAATCCACGACGCCCCTGCCCGGGATGTCGATGGTGAAGGCCTTGCTGACCTGGGGATCCCCCAACGGGCCGAAAGCCCTGTATATCTCGAATCCGTCAGACATGGGCGCTCCCGTCCGTCTGGCGTGTTGACTGCGCCTCAAGACGTGTTAAACTTAACTTGGTCTCATAAAAAATCCATACATCACAGGAGGTAGCATATGTTCAAGGATTTCCTGCCCAGCCTGCGCAGACAGTCCCTGGCCACCAAGCGTCCCACCAGCATTGCCGACCTCATGGAGGATTTCTGGCGTGAGCCCTTCGGCAACTTTCCGGCCATGCCCTTCTCCAAGGAGGCCCGCTACCCGGCCGTGGACATCAGCGAGACCGACGCCGAGATCCAGGTCAAGGCGGAGCTGCCCGGCCTCGAACCCAAGGATGTCAACGTCACCTTGCAGAACGACGTGCTGACCATCCAGGGCGAAAAGAAGTTCGAAGAGGAGGAGAAGAAGGAGAACTACCACCGCATCGAACGCAGCTACGGCAGCTTCTTCCGCTCCATCCCCCTGCCTTCGGCCGTCAAGGACGACGGGGTCACGGCCAAGTTCGACAAGGGCGTGCTCACCGTGACGCTGCCCAAGAGGGAGCCGTCAAAGTCCACCTCCGTGCCCATCCAGTCCTGAACCACGCCGCTCAGCCGCGTTGACCGCCAGGGCCGCCCCGACCGGGGCGGCCCATTGTTTTGCTGTGGAAGGGCCGGGCTCAGGCGGCCTGTCCCGGCTCCCCATCCCGGTAGTACTCCACCCTGTCGCGCCCAAGCTTCTTGGCCTTGACCAGGGCCTTCTCGCCGCAGCCCATGAAAGCCTCGGCCATGGCGCCCGGCTCGGGCACCTCTGAGCACACGCCCACGCTCACGGTGAACCCCGGCACCCCGGGCTCCTGCTTGGCGCGCTCGGCCAGGGCCGCGCGCACGCGTTCGGCGGCCCGCGCCGCGTCCTCCTCGGTGGCGTCGGGCAGCACCGCCCCGAAGCCTCCGCCGCCGGTGCGCCCCAGGATGTCGTAGGGCCTGAGCGTCCTGCGCAGGGTCTGCGCCAGGGAGGAGAGCACCGCGTCGCCCTTGCGGTAGCCAAGGGAATCGTTGATGGCGGTGAAGCGGTCCACGTCGAACAGGAGGATGGCCAGCCTGCTCTTGCGCCTGGTGGCCAGGTTCAGGGCGCGCTGGGTCTCCTCCAGGAAGAAATTGCGGGTGAAGGCGCCGGTGAGGGCGTCGAAGGTGACGTTGCGCTCGGCCTGGGCGTCGGAGCGGTCCTGGAAGAGCAGCGTGACCCCCACCGTGCCCGCGAGGAACAGCAGGAGGCGCAGGCCGCGCCAGACTGTCGGGGCCGGGACGCCCAGCAGGGCCCCGGTCTCCCACGGGGTGGTCAGGTTCAGCCAGGCGCGCAGGGCGAAGGCCGCGATGATGACCAGGTAAACGAACCCCAGGCCCACGTCGTACTGGGTGGTCCCGCTGCTGAAATACAGGGCCAGGAGCCCAGGCAGCAGCACCAGCGCGGTGAAGCCGGAGGCGTAGGCCGAAGCCAGGGGCTGGGTCTCGGGCAGCAGGAATGCGCAGAAGGCCGCCGTCGCGCCCAGTCCGAACAGGCCGGTGGCCGCCGGGAACCTGATCCCCTTGACGGCCATGATGGCCAGGCTCTCGAAGGCCAGGCCGCCCAGGCAAAGGGTGTTCGCCGCCACCTCTCCGGGGGCCCCCACGGACACACCGGCTCCGGCCAGCATCAGGAACCCGGCCCCCTGCAGGGCCTTGGCCAGCATGAAGCTCATGGCGGCCTGGTCCGTGTATTTGCCCCTGCGCGACAGCCAGACCAGCAGCCCCGCGACAAGGTTGCCCAGGCCCAGAAGGGTCAGCGCCGTCTTGAGGTCCAACACGAAATTGGCGTGATCCAATCGTCCCTCCCGGGATCGTCTGTTTGCGCCCCGGCTATTGCGACGGCAGGGGCCATATAAGCGAGCCTTAGCACCGCCCCGGGCCCGGAACAAGAGCGGCACGGCGGATTGCGCAAAAAACGAAGGTCACGAAAACAGTTCTATCGGTGCCCTGGTTGGCCCTCCCGCGCGGCGGGGGTAAGGGGGCGTCATCCGGTCTTGCCCGAGAGGCGCATCATGGCTTTGATCCTCATCCTGTCCGTGTGCTTTCTGCTGCTCTACATCGTGGAGGTCCACCTCGGCGGCGCGCTGCCCCATCCCTGCGCCCCGGCGGGGCCCATGAGCAATGACGCCTTCTTCGGCCAGGCCCTTCCCCTTGCCGTAGCGGGCATCGGCCTGCCCATGAGCTTCCAGCACCCCTGGGCCGTCCTGCTCGTGATCGGCGCCGCCGCGCTCTACCTGGCCCGCAAGAATCGCCGCGCCCGGCCCTAGCCAGCCCCCGTCTCTCCCGCCCCGCCCCAAGGCCCGAGAGCTCAGGCCTCCTGCCTGTTCCCGGTCTGGCTGAGAGCCACCCCGGCCACCACGATCCCCGAAGCCAGGTATTCGGCCAGGGAGAGCCTCTCCCCCAGGAACAGCCAGGCCATGACCAGGGTGATCACCGGTATCAGGTTGATGTAGGCCGAGGCCCTGCTCACGGGGATGCGGCTGACCCCGTAGTTGTAGCAGCCGTAGGCCCCCAGGGTCACGGCCAGGCCCAGGTAGACGGTGGCCAGGATGGGCGCCGCGCCCACGTCCGGCCCGGGGCGGCCCGATGGCAGCAGGAGCGCGGGCGCGAAGAAGACCATGCCCACCACGGCCTGCATGGAGGTCAGGAACCAGGGATTGTAGCGGTCCAGCAGGCGCTTGAGCACGATGAAGTAGCCCGAGGCGCAGCAGATGGCCAAAAACTCCAGGAAGTTGCCCAGAACGGGGTGCGGGGCGTGCTCGCTGGGGCTGCCGCTGACGGTCAGGGCCACGACCCCGCCGATGGCCACGGCGAAACCGGCCAGGCCCCGCCCGTGCAGGCGCTCCTTGAGGATGAGCCGCGCCGCCACCGCCGCGATGAGCGGCAGCGTGGCCATGACCATGCCCGCCTGCGAGGCCGAGGTGTTCAGCAGGGCCGTGGCCTCGAACACGAAGTAGAGGCAGGGCTCAAACCCCGCCATGAGCAGGATCAGCTTCCAGTCGCCCTTGTGGTAGCGCACGTTGCGGAAGCGCGTGTAGAAGCAGGCAAGGAAGGCCGTGGCCACGGCCATGCGCGCGAACATGACGAAGAACGGCGGCAGCCCCGCGAAGGCGATCTTCAGCGCGATGAAGGAGCTGCCCCACAGGATCATGGCCAGCGTCAGCGAAGCGGCGGGCAGCCAGCGCCCCAAGGCGGTGCGGTCCATTCGGTCCCTCCCTTGCCGGGGCGCCCGAGCGCGCCGGAAGGGACTGCCTAAGCCAAGCGCCCCCTGGCGTAAAGACCGCCGTGATTCCAGGCGCAGGCAGAGCCAAAAAAGGGATGCGCCGTTGATCTTTGGAGCCTCTTTTGCCACAGTGCCGCTGATCTTCCAGGAACCACACACATGCAGCGTCCAGATACCAACAGCCCGGCGCCTTCCTGCCGGGTGAGCGCCTCCGCCGGAGTTTTGCTGGCCACCCTTTCCGGGCCGTGGCTCATCACATCCCCGGCTCCAGCGCCCGACACCTCCCCGGCGGCGCTGCTGCGAGCCCTGGAGGCCGTTCCCCGCCCCGCGCGGCTCACCTTCGAATCCTCCGGCGTCACCGGGTGGGACAGCTCGCTTATGAGCGCCCTGCGCGCCGTGCTCGCCAAGGCGGCCGCCGCGGGCGTCCAGGCGGACCTCTCCGGCCTGCCCGAGGGCGTGGCCGCCCTGCTGGACCTGGCGGCCAAGGTGCCCGAGCGCAAGGGCGCGGCGCGCCACGCCGTGAGCGAGCCCTTCCTGGAGCGCATGGGCGGCCTGGCCCTCTCGGTGCGCGACGGCTTCGAGGGCCTGACCGAATTCCTGGGCGACGTCACCCTGGCCTGCCTGAACCTGGTCCGGGGCAGGGCCGTGTTCCAGCGCTCGGAGCTGCTCTCGCTCATCAAGCAGAGCGGGCTGGACGCGCTGCCCATCGTCTCGCTCATCAGCCTGCTCGTGGGGCTGATCCTGGCCTTCGTGGGCGCCATCCAGCTGCGCCAGTTCGGGGCGCAGATCTACGTCTCCACCATCGTGGGCATCGCCATGGTCCGGGTCATGGGCGCCATCATGACCGGCATCATCATGGCGGGCCGCACCGGCGCGGCCTTCGCCGCCGAACTCGGCACCATGCAGGTCAACGAGGAGATCGACGCCCTGCGCACCTTCGGCTTCTCCCCCACGGAGTTCCTGGTGCTGCCGCGCATGCTGGCCCTGGTGCTCATGATGCCGCTGCTGTGCGTCTACGCCGACCTCATGGGCGTGCTGGGCGGGTTCATCGTGGGCGTGGTCATGCTGGACATCAACCCTTTGCAATACCTCACCACCACCTGGCAGTCCGTGCCGCTGGCCAACTTCTGGATCGGGCTCACGCACAGCACCGTGTTCGGCGTGCTCATCGCCCTGGCCGGGTGCTACCGGGGCATGCGCTGCGGGCGCAGCGCCCTGGGCGTGGGCCAGGCCACCACCTCGGCGGTGGTCACGAGCATCATGAGCATCATCATCGCCACGGCCGTGCTGACCGTGCTCTGCGAAATACTGGGATTCTAGGCCATGCAAGCAGACTCCAGCACCGCCGAACCGCGCATCCAGGTCAGCAACCTGACCGTCGCCTACGGCGACTTCGTCATCATGCGCGACCTCAACTTCACCGTGAAGCAGGGCGACATCTTCATCATCATGGGCGGCAGCGGCTGCGGCAAGAGCACGCTGCTGCGCGTGCTGGTGGGGCTCAAGGAGCCCGCCCTAGGCTCCGTGACCTACCGCCAGGGCAGCCTGTGGGACGTGGACGACGAGAAACGCTCCGCCATCCTGCGGCGCACCGGCGTGCTCTTCCAGAGCGGGGCCTTGTTCAGCTCCATGACCCTGGCCGAGAACATCTCCCTGCCGCTGCAGCAGTACACCTCGCTGCCCGCCAAGGACATCCGCGAGCTGGCCTCGCTCAAGCTGGCCCTGGTGGGGCTCTCCGGCTTCGAGGACTTCTACCCCTCCGAGATCAGCGGCGGCATGTGCAAGCGCGCGGGCCTGGCCCGGGCCATGGCCCTGGACCCGGACATCCTTTTCTTCGACGAGCCCTCCGCCGGGCTGGACCCGGTGAGCGCCCATCTGCTCGATGAGCTGATCCTGGAGCTGCGCGACAGCCTCAAGGCCACCTTCGTGGTGGTCACCCACGAGTTGGCCAGCATCTTCGACATCGGCAGCAACTCGGTCTACCTGGACGTGGAGACCCGCACCATGACGGCCAGCGGCAACCCCACCACCCTGCTGGAAACCACCACCGACCCCCTGCTGAGGCGCTTCCTCACCAGGGGCAAGGAATAGACGCCCGGCCCACGGCCAGAAGGAAGCGTCCGCGTGAGCACCAAAGTCAACAAGAGCATGATCGGCCTGTTCGTGCTGGGAGCCCTGGTCCTGGCGGTGCTGGCCGTGGCCGCCTTCGGCTCGGGCATGTTTCTGACCAAGAAACACAAGTTCGTCCTCTATTTCGACAACTCCGTGAGCGGGCTCTCCATCGGCTCCCCGGTGGTCTTCCGGGGCGTGCCCGTGGGCACGGTCACGGGCATCGGCGTGCAGGCCGACGCGGGCACCCTGCGCTTCACCATCCCGGTGCACATCGAGCTCGAAAGCGGCAAGATCAGCTTCCGGAGCGCGCCGAAGAACGCCACCCTGCTCTCAGTCACAGGCGAGAACATCAGCCAGCTTCTGCAGCGGCTCATCGAGATCGGGCTGCGCGCCCAGCTGGTCACCCAGAGCTTCGTCACCGGGCAGCTGGCCGTCTCCCTGGACTTCATGCCCGAGTCCCCGGCGAACCTCAAAGGCAAGGAGGGCGAGCCGGAGATACCCACCGTGCCCTCGGCCTTCGAGCAGTTCTCCAACACGCTGCGCTCCCTGCCGCTCACCGAGCTTGTGGACAAGCTGATGGCCGCCGTGGCGGGCGTCGAGCGGCTGGTGAACTCGCCCCAGACCGGGATGATCCCCGCCAGCATCAACACCGCCCTGGACCAGGCCACCAAGATGATGAACGATCTCCAGGCCCGCATCGACCCCCTGGCCAAGAGCATGGAGGATGCGGTCAAGAACTACGCGACCCTGGCCCAGAACCTGGACCGCCGCTCCGACAACCTCTCGAACGCCGCGGACAAGACCATCGAGAACTTCAACGCCACCCTCAAGGAGGCCCGCGCCGCCACCGTGAGCATCCAGCGGGTGGTCAACCAGGATTCGCCCACCGTCACGGACCTGAACAAGGCGCTGACCGAAATCGCGGCCGCGGCCAAATCCATCCGCGCCCTGGCCGACACCCTCGAACGCCATCCCGAAGCGCTCTTGCAAGGCAAGGGCGGCCCCAGGAGATAACCGGATATGAACGCACAGCACCGCATCGCACAGCTCCTGCCGCTCTGCCTGGCCGCCTTTCTGCTCGCCGGCTGCGGCAAGAGCGCGCCCACGCACTTTTATTCCCTGAGCACCGGGCAGACCGCCCCGGAGCGGGAAGCCGCGCCCGCAAGAGCGCCGTGCTTCTCGCTGGGCGTCGGCCCCGTGGACTTCCCCGCCTACCTGGACCGCTCCCAGGTGGTGGTGCGCCAGGGCGGCAACCAGATGCACGTGGCCGACTTCGAGCAGTGGGTGGAGCCCCTGCAGGAGAACTTCAAGCGCGTGCTGCTGGAGAACCTGGAAGGCTCGCTCTGCGCCAGCCCCCTGGTGCTGCACCCCTGGCCCGTGGGCGTGCGCCCGGACTACCAGGTGGCCCTGCAGGTGCTGCGCTTCGACGGCGCGCCCGGGCAGTCGGCCCAGCTGCGGGCCAGCTGGTCCATCCTGGATTCCCGCGGCGAGCTGCTGGTCTGGAAGTCCTCCACCCTGCAGGAATCCGTCGCCGGGCCGGGCTACGACGCCCTGGCCGCCGCGCAGAGCAGGCTCGTCAACCGGCTCTCGCAGGAGATCGCCCAGGCCTTCGCCGGGCTCAAGAAGAAGTAGCCCGGGGCGCTGAGCGCCCGCGCCCGCCGGGTCTTGAAGATGCCTCCGGCGGGCAAAGGGTCTTCGACCCTCTGCACTCCCATCCCGCTTCGCGTTTGGAGCGGGCCCATTTTCCAAACGCAAAAAGGCCGGGGAGCTGTTCGCTCCCCGGCCTTTTTGATGCCGTTGGAAACCGGGACCGCTAGACGGTGCCCAGCACGCCCTGCTCCTCGGAGGAGAGCAGCTTGTCCAGGTCGATGAGGATGAGCAGCCGGTCCTCCAGCTTGCCCACGCCGCTGATGTACTCCGACTCGATGCCGGACATGATGGACGGCGGCGGCTCCACCGTGCTGGCGGGTATGCGCAGCACCTCGGAGACCGAGTCCACCACGAAGCCCACGATCATCTGATTGATCTCGATGACGATGATGCGGGTCTGGCTGTCGTGCCCGCGCGAAGCCATTCCGAAGCGTTTGCGCAGGTCGATGATCGGGATCACCTTGCCGCGCAGATTGATCACTCCCTCGACGAATTCGGGCGCCCGGGGCACCTTGGTGATCTCCATGATGCGGATGATCTCCTGCACCTTGAGGATGTCCACCCCGAATTCTTCCTGGGAAATGTTGAAGGTGACCAGCTGCAGGAGCGTCCCGTCGTTCCTTTGGTGTTCTTCAGCCATCGATTCCCCCTTCTAGTAAGTACGTCCGGCCAATGCCTTCGGCTTTCCGGCCGGCAGGGCCCCGCCCGCGCCGCCGCTTTCAGATTTCATGTCCTCGATGAGGCCGCGCAGCACTCCGGCCTGGTTGGCCAGCTCCGACACAGCCATGGCGGACTGCCGCATGGCGTCCGAAGTTTCGGAGGAGATGCGGCTCACATCCTCGATGGAGCGGTTGATCTCCTCGCTGGCGGCGGACTGCTGCTCGGATGCCGTGGCGATGGAGCGGACCTGGTCCGTCGCGGCCTCCACAAGCTTCACGATCTCGGCCAGGGCCTCGCCGGACTCGCCGGCCAGGGAGGTGGCCTCGTTGATGGTTTTCACGGCCGTTTCCACGTTGCCGATGTTCTTCTGCGTACCCTGCTGGATGCCGTGGATGGCCTCGCCCACTTCCTTGGTGGCGGTCATGGTCTTTTCGGCCAGCTTGCGCACCTCGTCGGCGACCACCGCGAACCCGCGCCCGGCATCGCCCGCGCGGGCGGCCTCGATGGCCGCGTTCAGGGCCAGCAGGTTGGTCTGGTCGGCGATGTCGGAGATCACGTTCATGACCTGGCCGATGCCTTCCGCCTGCTTGCCCAGCAGGGACATGTCTTCCTTCATGCCCAGGGCCTGGGTCTGCACCTGGCCGATGCCGTCCACCACCCGGCTGACCACCTTGGAGCCGGACTCGGCGCGGTCCTTGGCCTTTTCGGTGGTTTCGGCGGCCCTGGAGGCGTTGCGGGCCACCTCCATCACGGTGGCGTTCATCTCCTCCATGGCCGTGGCGGTCTCTCCGATTCGCTGGGCCTGATCCTGCGCGCCGTGGCTGGACTGCTCCACCTGGGCCGAAAGCTCCTCGGACGCGCTGGAAACGATCTCCACCACGCCCTCCAGCTTGACCGCCGCCTGGAGCATCCCCTCGACCTTGGCCCGCTCGGCCTGGGCCTTGGCCTCCTGGGCTTCGGCCGTGGCCACGCGGGCTGCTTCGGCCTCGCGCGCGGCCTGGGCGCTCTTCTCTTCGGCTTCTCCGATCTTTTGCTTAAGGGTGGCCACCATGCCGCGCAGAACTTCGTACACGCCGCCCTGCACCTTCGATTCCTTGAAGCGCAGCTCCAGGTCTCCCGCCGCGATCTTGGAGGCCACCTCGTAGAGGTAGCCGGGGTCCTCCCCGAGTTGGCGCGTCACACTTCGGATGATCACAAAGGCCAGCAGGAGCGTGGCACCCGCGGCCGCAGCCAGCAGCGCCACGGCCACCATGAGGCCACGGTCGTAATTGGCTTGGCCCGCGGCGGCCTCTTTCTCGGCACCCTTGTCGTTCAGGTCGATCAACTTCTGCATCTGATCGATGGCCGGACGATACACTTTCGCGGCGTCCTCCACCAGAACCTTCCGGGCCTCCTCGGTCTGCCCCTGCTTGACCAAATCCTGCTGTTTCTTGTTCAGCGCGAGGTAATCTGCCCATAATTTCTTGAAATCATCGTGGATTTTCTTCTCGTCCGGGGAGGAGATCAGCTTCTCGTAGGCGGCGTTGTTCGTCTCGAAAGACTTCAGGATGTCCCCGATGCGTTTCCGGGCCGTCTGCCGCTCGGCGTCCGTGGCGGAGACGAACTCCACGTATTCGAATCGGCGCACGTCCTGCACGTCGCGCAGCATGGCCCCCACCACCTTCACGCTGGGCAGCCAGTTCACCGAAATTTCGCGCACGTTGGCGTTGATGGCGCGCATGGCGACGATTCCCGAGACGCTGGTGACGGCCACAAGGGCCAACATCGCCGAGAACGACAAGACGAGCTTGGTGGACAGCTTCATGACCCCCCCCGGTTTCACAAGTCGAATGTGGATGCGTACTTCCCTCAGCCCCCTCCCAAAAAACGTGATGACCGTAAATTTCGGCCTGGAAAACGCGTTTACGACAAATTGAGGACACGTAAATCCGGTATCCCATCGACAACCCGCTTGCAACACGAAACAAATTTCCGCTGTCTCGCCCCAAGCCCGCCCTGGTTTTTCCCCTGGCGGGCCAGGGCGGCGGCATGTAATCGGTGCTTCGGGGGAAACCATGCATTACGAAGGCAACGTCATCCGACCGCCCAGCGAGGCGGACAGCATCCTGCTCCAGGCCACCGTGGGCTGCACCCACAACAAGTGCGCCTTCTGCGGGGCCTACCCGGACGAACGCTTCCGCATCAAGGACGAAGCCCAGGTCTTCGAGGATATCGACTTCGCCGCCAGGCACATGACCCGCCAGCGCCGCCTGTTCCTGCTGAGCGGCGACGCCCTGACCATGCCCCAGGCCCGGCTGGAGCGCATCCTGGAGCGGGTGCGCCAGCGCCTGCCCTGGGTGGCGCGGGTGTCCAGCTACGCCAACGCCCGGGGCCTCAAGCTCAAGACGCCGGGCGATCTGGAAAGGTTGCGCGAGCTTGGGCTGGCCGCCGTGTACATGGGCTTGGAGTCGGGCGACGACGAAGTGCTGGCGCGCATGAACAAGAAGGCCACCCTGGATGAGATGCTGCTCCAGGCCCGGAAGGTGCGCGAAGCGGGGCTGAAGCTCTGCGTCACCGTGCTGGCCGGCCTGGGCGGCGTCGAGGGCTGGCGCCGCCACGCGCAGCTCACGGGCCGCGCCCTGACCCTCATGGAGCCGGACCAGGCCGCCTCGTTGAGCGTGATCCCCGTGCCGGGCACCCCCCTTTGGGAAGACGTGCGGGCCGGGCGCTTCGCCCTGCCGGACGGGCCGGGCATGGTCCGCGAGCTGCGCGAGCTGCTGGCGCACACCGACATGCGGCGCGGCCTCTTCCTGGCGGACCACGCCTCCAACCATGTGCCGCTCAAGCTGCGCATGCCCCGCGACAGGCAGCACGGGCTGGACCTGCTGGACGCCGCCCTGGACGGGTCGCTCCCCCTGAAGCCGGAGCGCGCCCGCCGCCTCTGATACGATCGAATGTTCCCCCGCATTTCGGACTGGCCCCGCCGCCGCCGATGGGCTATTCGTGGATCGTACCCCGTCGTACCCGTCGAATCCCCATCAAGGAGGCCCGCATGTCCTTTTCCGTCCGCATACGCATGGGTATCGCCGTCCTGGCCCTGGCGGCGCTGCTGCCCGGCATGGCCGCGGCTGCCGACAAGAGCCAGCCCCGAGAGGCGCAGTCCCGCCTGGACCCGCAGGCCCTGGACATCCTGGAGAAGAGCTGCAAGGCCCTGACCGCGCTCAAGGAGTTCTCCTTCCAGGCCAACGTGGCCCTGGACAAGGTCTACGAGGACGGCTCCAAGGTGCAGTTCTCCCGGGTGATGCACCTCAACGTGCGCCGCCCCGACGCCTTCCGGGTGGTGACCGCGGGCGACGACCTCAAGGCCGCCTCCTTCTTCGACGGCAAGACCTTCACAGTGCTGCAGCCCGACAAAAAGATCTGGAGCCAGATCCCCGCGGAAATGACCATCGACGCGGTGCTCGACCGCCTGGCCGACATGTACGGCCTGGAGTCCCCCCTTGGGGACCTGATCGTCAGCCAGCCCTGCGCCCGCCTGAAGATGACGGCCGCCGTGTACGTGGGCAAGGCCGTGGTGGGCCACACCGTCTGCGACCACCTCTTCTTCCAGGGACCCGGAGCGGACTGGCAGCTCTGGGTGCCGGAAAAAGGCCCCGCCCTGCCCGCCAAGATGCTCATCACCTACACAAGCCTGCCCAGGGACCCGCAGTTCCAGGCCGTTTTCAGCGCCTGGAAGGAAGGGCCCATAGCGGCCAAGACCTTCGCCTTCACTGCCCCGGAGGGCACCACGCGAGACGACTCCCTGTTCACCCCGCTGGAGGCCAAACCCGCCGGCAAGGCCAAGCGCAAGGCTGCGGCGAAGACCGCCAACTAGGAGGCACCACATGAGACAAACACTTCCTCGAAGCGCGGTCCGGGCCTGCATGCTGAGCCTGTGCGGATGGTTGACGGTCGGGTTGCTGCTCCTGGGCGACTGGAGCCGCCCCTTGGAGGCCATGGCCAGAGGGGGCGCAGCCGTCGGCCCGCGCGGAGGCGCGGTGGCTGTCGGCCCGCGCGGAGGCGCGGCGGCCGTTGGCCCGCGCGGAGGCGCCGCAGTCCGCGGACCATACGGCGGCGCCGCCGCTCGCGGCCCTTACGGCGGGGCGGCGGCCAGGGGGCCTTACGGCGGGGCTGCGGCTGTTGGCCCTCGCGGGGCCGCGGTAGCCGTGCCCAGCGGGCGCGTGGTTCCGCCGCCGGTGCCCGTACCCGTGCCGGTTCCCGGCCCCGGGTACTACGGCGGCTATTACGGGCCGAGCGGCGGAGCCGTGGCCGCGGGCGTTGCCCTGGGCGCCATGCTCACGGTGCTTCCCGCCACCGCCATCGCCGTTTCCAACTCCTCGGGCAAGACCGTCTACAAGGTGGACAGGGAGTGCTACCGGGAGATCCACGACGGCGGCCGCACAGTCTACGAACAGATCCCCTGCCCGTAAGCGATACCGGTCATCCCGCCGGGGGCGCGCTCCGCCTCCGGCGGGCAACTGCGGCTGGATTCTTGCGGCGCTTGGTGCTAGGCACTTTGATCAGTTCCGGCAGCGCAGACCATCTGCAGCAGGTCACATCATCATCGCCGCCAACATGACCCACACACAACGCCGTTTCTCGCTCAAGGCGAAGTTCAACCTTGCGGTGGCCCTGGTCTATCTGCTGGCCGCGGCCGGTTCTCTTGTGGGCTTCGCCTTCGTCACGCACAGCATCCTCGGCGAGTTCGCCCAGCGCATCGCCATGAAGCAGGCCATGCTGGAGCGCAACAAGGTCATGACCATCATCGACCGCGAGGAGGCCCTGGCCCGCACCCTGGCCGGGGACCCCCTGGTGCGCCGCTGGGCGGCCGACGAGACAGACCCGGCCCTGCGCCAGGCCGCCCTGGAGCAGCTCGAGAACTACCGCAGCCAGTTCCGCGACAGGAGCGTGTTCCTGGCGCTCAAATCCTCCTCGCGCTACTACATCGCGGAACGCGACCAGAAGGGCGAGGTGCAGAGCCGCATCCTGCGGCGCGACCACCCCGCCGACGCCTGGTTCTTCGAGACCCTCTCCAAGGTGGACTCCTTCGCCCTGAACCTGGACCACAACCCATCCTTCAACGTCACCAAGGTCTGGTTCAACGTGGTGGTGCGCGGCGCGGGCGGCGAGAAGATCGGCGTGGGGGGCGGCGGCATCGACCTGGGCGACTTCCTGCGCGAGGCCGTGGGCACACGGGACGAAGCGGTCTCCGTGGCCATCGTGGACCGGGCCGGAGTGCTCCAGGCCTGGGGCGACCCGCAAGTCGTGAAGCGCAACGCCATGGAGCGCGACGAGTCCAAAAAGACCACCCTGTATTCCATGCTCCGCAACTCTGAGGACAAGCAACGCATGAGCCAGGCCCTGCTGGCCCTGGACGCGTCGCCGCAGGGCGTGGAGTCCTTCCGAGTCCAGCTGGAGGGAGGCGAAACCCTCGCCGCGATCACGGCCCTGCCCGGCATCGGCTGGTACACCGTGGCCCTGGTGGACGTGTCGGGCGTGGTCAGCTCGCGGGTGTTCCTGCCCGTTCTGGCCCTGCTGGTGCTCTCGCTGCTGGCGGTGATCGTCACGGTGGGCTGGCTGCTGGGCCGGATCGTCATCACCCCGCTGGCGCGGCTCACCGGGGCCTCGCAGGAAGTGGCGCTCGGCCGCTACGACATCACCCTGCCCGTGGACCGCAACGACGAGATCGGCCAGCTGACGCGGAGCTTCAACTCCATGACCGCCAAGGTCCTGGACTACACGCAGAACCTGGAGCACATGGTCCAGGGCCGCACGGCCGAGCTCTCCGAGGCCAACGACCACCTGCGGGAGTCTCGGCGGCGCATCATGGAGAGCCTGCGCTACGCCCGCACCATCCAGCAGTCCATCCTTCCCCGGCCCGCCCAGATGGACCGCGCCTTCGCCAGCCACATGAGCCTTTACCTTCCGCGCGACATCGTGGGCGGCGACCTGATCTACCTGCGCCCGTTCGAGGACTGCACCGTGGCCGCCCTCATGGACTGCACCGGCCACGGCGTGCCCGGCGCGTTCATGACCATGACGGCCCACTCCGTGCTCAACCACGTGCTCGACACCCTGGACAGCCGCGACCCCGCCCGGATACTGAGCAGGTTCGACCGCGTGCTGCGCGAGACCCTGGGCCTGCACGAGACCGGCGAAGGCTCCCTGGACTGCGGGCTGGACATGGCCCTGTTCGTCGTCCACCGTGACGGGGGGGACGCGGGCGGCGGGCGCGTGCGCTTCGCGGGGGCCGGGCTCTCGCTCTACAGGCTGCGCGGGGGCGAGCTGACCGAAACCAAGGGGGACAGGCGGCGCCTGGGCTACCGGGGCGAATTCAAGGATTTCGCCTACGCCACCCACGAGTTCGCGGACTGCGCCGGAGATGTTTTCTACGCCGTCACCGACGGATTCCTGGACGAAGGCGGCGGGGACAAGGGTTACTGCTTCGGCCTGGAGCGCTTCCGGGAGATGATCCTGGCCCAGGCGAACACGCCCCTCAAAGGCCAAGCCGAAGCCTTCGAGCACACCCTTGCCAGATACCGGGGAACCAGGAAGCAGCGCGACGACATCGCCATGCTCGGGTTCTCCATCTAGGCCCGGGCAACGAACGGACCGCCCCCCCCCGCGCGGTTTCAACCGGAGGATACATGGACCTGTTCGCCATCAGGGAAGAGCTTTCGAAATCCGGCGTCATGATCTGCTTCACCGGCCCGTTCTCCCACAGCATCATCGACGAGATCGGCCAGGCCGTGCGCAATCACCTGAGCGCGGAGAACATCGCCAAGGCGGCGGTCATGGACGTGTTCGCCGCCTACATCGAGCTGGCCCAGAACGTGAAGAACTACTGCGCCACGCGCACGCTGCCCACGGGGGACCCGGGCTCCTCCATCATCACCATCGCCAAGCTGGACGGCCGCTACCAGGTCTCCTCCGGCAACGTGGTCCTGCGCGAGGACATAGCGCCCCTGCTGGCCAACATCGACTCCATCAACGCCCTGGACCCGGCCGGACTCAAGGCCCGCTACAAGGAGCAGATGCGCAGGGACCGCCAGCCCGGCGCCATGGGGGCCGGCCTGGGTTTGCTGGACATCGCCCGCAGGAGCCCGGAAAAGCTCAGCTACAGCGTGCGCGACCTGGACGGGAACTACGCATTTTTCAGCCTCGCCGCCACGGTCTAGCCGCGGCGCCGGTCAAGGAGCCTCCATGCAACCGCTCGACATCGCCATGACCTCCACCTCCCCGGAGATCGCCTACGACGCGCAGACGCACACGCTACGCATCTCGGGGGAATCCTACCCCGAGAACTCCTTCGAGTTCTACGACCCCGTGATGCGCTGGCTGCGCGAAGCCGTGGCCGCCCAGGACTCGCTGCGCCTGGACATCCACGTCAGCTACATGAACTCAAGCAGCACCAAGTGCATGCTCGACCTGCTCGACATCCTGGAGGAAGCCTCGGCCAAGGGCTTCGCGGCCAGCGTGCTCTGGCGCTACGACGGCGAGAACCCCCGGGCCCTGGACCTCGCTGAGGAATTCCAGGAAGAGGTCACCTTCGAGTTCAACCTCGTGCCCCAGGAGTAGGCCCCATGAGCCCCAAGAGAGCCACCCCCCCGCAGGACGACCCCCTGCTCGACCGCTGCGGGGAATTCCTGCTGGACCCGCCGGGGCCGGACGCGCTGCTTTCCGAATACGCCATCCTGGCCGACGGCTACCGCACGCTCTCCCGCAGGCTCTACAAGACGCTGCTCATCAGCGACGGCTACCAGCAGCAGGTCAAGGAGCTGGCCGTCAAGCTTGAGCGCGCCATGACCAAGATCAACCAGCTGCGCGAGGTGGCCCTGCCCCTGTGCGTCTACTGCCGCAGGGTGCGCCCACAGTCCGAGGAGTACTGGCAGAAGCTGGAGACCTTTCTCAGCCGCAACGCGGACATCATGTTCTCCCAGGGCATCTGCCCGGACTGCCTCAAGGCCACCTACGCCCGCATGGGCGCCACTGAGGCGACCCAGCAGCAGCCGGCCAAGGCCCCGCAGGAACCCAAAAAGCGCAACCGCCCCTCCATCGTCACCGACGACCAGTACGTGCGCGAGGCCAAGGAACTGGCCGCCAGGGTCGAGGCCAAGGCCCCGGAATTCGAGGAGGACCTCGAACGCCTGGTGCTCCGCTATTCCAAGCTGGCGCGCCGCTTCGCCAAGACCGTGACCATCTCCGACTCCTACCAGTCACAGCTGCGCGACCTGAACATGCGCCTGGAGTTGCTGGCCCGCACAGACCTGCTCACCGGCCTGGCAAACCGCTGGGAGATGACCCACCGCTTGGAAGCCGAGCACAACCGGATGCAGCGCCACAGCAGCGAGCTCACGCTCATCCTGGGCGACGTGGACCACTTCAAGCAGGTCAACGACACGTACGGCCACCAGTGCGGCGACGCCGTGCTGCGCAACGTGGCCACCCTGATGCAGACCCACCTGCGCGCCGAGGACCTGTGCGCCCGCTGGGGCGGCGAGGAGTTCATGATCCTGCTGCCCGAAACAGGCGTCGAGGCCGCCAGCAACGTGGCCAAGAAGCTGGGCGAGCTGGTGCGCGACACGCCCACCCGCTGGAACGGGAGCAGCATCACGGTGACCATGAGCTTCGGCATCGCCTCGGTCCACCCCGGCTCGGACCTGGACAAGGCCATCTCCACCGCCGACGACGCCCTCTACGAGGCCAAGGCCCAGGGGCGCGACAGGGCCGTCACCGCCTCGACCCTTCCCCAGCCGTAAGCCTCTCCGGCCCGCGCCCAGTGGTCGTACAGCCCTGCGGATTTCCTGGCTGAATTCGTGTTTTCCGACTTTCCAGGAGAGGTTTCGCCGGGTATTGTCCCGGACCAGCAGGACAGGGACCCAGCTCCCCGAGGCAGGCCGCGGCATCCCGCCGCCCCCGGCGCCGCATGGCGCACGGCTGCCAACGCATAGCGCCCCGCGTGAGACCGAGCATGTACTTGGATAATCCGGAAGAAGGCGAAAGGTATTGCGGCGCGCCCACAGCGACGGCCTGCTCGGACAGCTTCGCCCTGGCCAGCCTGCTGCTGGAACCCGGCCATCCCATGACCATCCGCTGCGCCGGTTCAGAGCGGGCGGAGCGCGCCAGGGTGCTCGGCCTCAAACGCGGCGAGTTCATCGTGGTCCGGCCCCCGGCCTCCTCGCAGACGATCCGGGCGGCCCGGCCCGGCGCGGGGGTGGACGTGCTCCTCGAGAAAGAGGGCACCGTCTACGCCTTCCATTCGGAAGTCCTCAGCGCGCTGACCCACCCCATCCCCGTTCTCTTCGTCGGCTACCCTCAGGATGTGCGCTCCCGGGCGCTGCGCCGCCACGTGCGCCACAAATGCCTGCTGCCCGCCACCGCCGTGGGCGCGGGCTTCACCTGCGAGGGGCACCTGAGTGATTTCAGCGTGGGCGGCTGCCGCATCGTGACCTCGAACCTGCCCCGCAACGGCGGCGCGGCCCTGCACCATGGCGACCCTCTGGAGGTGCGCCTGCCCGTGAGCGGCCTGCGCATGGAGACCTTCACCGGGGAGTTGCGCTCCGTGCAGCAGGACGGGGACACGGTGGCCTTGTGCATGTCCTTCCATGAGGGGCGCAGCTCGGATCTGGCCGAGCGCTTCGTGTGCGAGCTGATCATGGTGGAGAACCTGCGCCGGGAGGATTCCCTCGAGGCCGCCAAGAACGCGCCTCCTCCCTCGAGCAGGGCGCACGCCCCGCTGGAGTCCGAAGCTTTGCGCGACGCCACGGCCCACGTCAGCGACGGGGCGGTCGTGAGCCTCACCGTGGCCCAGCCCCTGGAGCTGCAGTTCACCGGCAACCACCTCTACGACGCCTCCAGCGTGGTGGCGGTGGACGGCGCGGAGTGCATCATCGCGGAGATGCCCCTCACCGCCATGGGCTGCTGCCCAAAGCCGGGCATGGGCCTGCGCGGCCGCTTCGAGAAGCAGGGCTCCTACTACGGGTTCCGCACCTGCGTGCTCAAGTTCGTCACCAAGCCGCGCCCCCTGGTGTTTTTCGCCTGCCCCAAGAAGATCGAGGTGCTCAAGCGCAGGCTGCACCCCCGCGTGCACTGCATGATGCCCGCCGCCCTCGAGGGCGACATGATGCGCGTGAGCGGCTACGTCACGGACATCAGCATGGGCGGCTGCCGGGTGCTGGCCAACCTGGACGGGCAGGAGGGCATCGTCAACGTGATGAGCGGCGACACGGTGCACCTGACCCTGCCTCTGGACGGGCTGCGCGTGGAGAGCCTGAAGGCCAGGGTCAAGAATTTCACCCTGAAGGAGAACCGCGTCTCCCTGGGGCTGATTTTCCAGGCGGGCAAGAGCCAGCTGCCCTTGCTGGCCGCGTTCATGACCCGCATGGAGGCCGCGGGGGTCTGAGGCCTCCACCGGCCCGCCCGCTGGACATTCCCCCTGCGCTTTGGCACAGCCTGACCATGCGCACCATCAAACGCCCCCTCCTCTTCGTTTTGGCCGCCCTCGTCTGCCTGCTCATGGCCCTGCCCTGCCTCGCGGCCGAGAAGGAGCACGTCCCCGGGGAATTCGAGTTCCGCATCCCCAAGGGCATTGCGGACGCGCAGGTGAAGCTCTGGATACAGAAGGCCGCAACCAAATACGGAATTGACCGCTTCCTGCTGCAGGCGCTGGTGGAGGTGGAGTCGGGCGGCGACGCCCAGGCCGTGTCGCCCAAGGGCGCCCAGGGGCTGACCCAGATCATGCCCGGCACCGCGCAGGACCTTGGCCTCAAGGACGCGTTCGACCCTGCGGCCAACATCGACGCGGGCTGCCGCTACCTGAAGGAGCAGATCAAGGCCTTCGGGGACGTGAGGCTGGCCCTGGCGGCGTACAACGCCGGACCGGAGGCGGTGCGCAGGAGCGCGGGGATACCGCCCATACCGGAGACGCAGAAGTACGTGGCGTCGGTGGCCAACCGCTACATCGTGCTCAAGACGGGCAAAAACCTGTTCTCGTTCTCCGCCAGCGCCCAGGACCTGGGCGAAAAACCGAAGAAATAGTCGGCTGTTCGCGGCCCTGGCCCTGCCGCGGTGCTTCGTCGCAACCCGGCCCCGGTGCAGGCCTCCGCCGCGCCGCGCCCGCCGCTGTATTTGAAGAACATCGCCAGGCGCGGCGCGGCGGAGGCCTGCACCGGGGCCAATGCGTCGCCAGGCGTTATACTGCCAGGATAGAACAACCGGCCAGTATTGCGATCCGGGCTGGCCGAACGAAAAAGGAGGTGTTTCCCGCCTCCTTAACGTTGGTAGATATCCGCTTGGTCTCCCGCCCAGAACAAACGGCCTGAGCCGTCGAGCAGTTCCGCCCCAGCGCGAAGCCGGAAGGGATTCCAAAGGGAGGGACTCCCTTTGGCCGCCGGAGGCATTCTTCTTGTCTAGGCTCCAGCCGTGGCTCACAGCGTCTGAAACGGGCAAACAGACAACACCCCCGGCTTAATCTCCTTCTTACCGCAACAACCCCTCAACCCTTCTCGGCCACGGGCGCCGCATCCTCCCGGATGGGCACCACCCGGGCCAGCACCGCGATGACCACCAGCGAGAAGCTCAGCCGGGCCACCATGGTGCCCCAGGGGCTCGCGCCGATGAGGGTGAGCAGCAGCGTATCCTCGATGAGGGCGTGGGAGAGGCTCATGAGCGAGACCGAGGCGAAGATGTCGCGCCGGGAGAGCTTGCCGGACTGGGCCTCGTGGATGATGAGCCCGCCGCCGTAGGCCAGGCCCATGGTCATGCCGATGACCGTGACCGTGGCCGCCTTGCGCCCGATGCCCATGAGCCGCAGGAAGGGCTCCAGCACGGCCTCGAACAACCGTGTGGCCCCCACGGCGTTGAGCACGCGCATGAGCGCCATGAGCGCCAGGATGACCAGGAAGATCCAGCCCAGGTTCTTGAGCTCTCCGAAGGCCCACCCAACCAGTGAGGCGTCCTGCGGCTGGGGCGCGAGCAGGATGTGCGCGGGCTGGGCGAGGTACCCCCCCGCCTCCAGGATGAAGTGCAGTATCCACGCGCAACCGAGCGCCCCGAACACCCGCAGCAGGTTCTGGCCGAAGAAGCTCAGGCCGCAGCGCCTGGTGACCTGCCCCTCGACCAGCAGGTTGTGGGCGATGAGCATGAGCACGCCCAGCACCGTGACCTGGGCCTGGCTGAGCGGCCCCATGGAGGGGGCCAGGGCGTAGAAGACCACCAGCCCGGAATAGATGCTGGAGAGCATGGCCGTGGCCCAGGCCAGGCCCAGCCCGGCGGGCAGGCCCACCAGCTCCATCAGGGGCTCCACGGGGGCGGCCAGGTAGTCCACCGCGCCCAGGGTCTGCAGCACCTTGACCAGGATGATGATGGGCACCATGACCTTGAACAGGTCCAGGCTGACGCGGACCGCGTCACGAACCACGGCGATGAGGGGATTCATTGGCGAAAGGCTCCGGGTGCTAGCTGCGGGGGCGTCCCAGGGCCTTGAGCAGCTTGCGCTTGAGCTCCGAGCCGTCCACAGGCTTGAGGATGCAGTCCGTGGCGGGATAGGCCCCGCACTGGCCGAGCACGCGCTTGTCCGGCACGCCGGTGACCATGATGAAGGGGACCGCCGCGAAGCGGTCGTCCCCGCGCATCCGGTCCAGCAGTTCCAGGCCGTTCATGCCGGGCATGAGCCAGTCGGCGACCACCACGTCAACGCCGCCGGATTCCAGCAGCTCCCAGGCATCCTGGCCGCTTGCGGCCTGCAGCAGCCTGCCGAGCTCCAGCGGTTCGAGCAGCCCGCAGATGAGCTCGCGCATGACGGGAGTGTCCTCGGCCACCAGCACGGTCGCCTCGGACAGCCTCCTGGCTGTGTCTGCTGTCTGAGCGTTCCGGTTAACCACCCATCGCACCCCGCACACCCATCCTGCTTGAAACGAAACGGCCGGAGGCTTGGGCCTCCGGCCGTGCAATCGCAGCGTTAGCCCTTGGAGACGACCAGTTTGACCAGGCGGGCGAACTGGTTGGTGAACCCGGCCTCGTTGTCGTACCAGATGACCACTTTGACCATGGTGCCGTCCATGACCGCGGTCAGGGGGCCGTCCACCACGCCGCCGTGGGTGTCGCCCAGGTAGTCCACGGAGACCAGGGGCTCCTCGGTGTAGCCCATGGCCTCGCTGGCCTTGGACTTGAGCAGCGCGTTGACCTCCTCCACGGTGGTGGACTTGGAGACTTCGCAGACCAGGTCCACGATGGAGCCGTCGGGGGTCGGGACGCGGATGGAGTAGCCGTCCAGCTTGCCAGCCAGCTCCGGCAGCACCACGGTGGTGGCGCGAGCCGCGCCGGTGGTGGTGGGGATCATGGAGACGCAGGCGGCGCGGGCGCGGCGCGGATCCTTGTGGGAGCCGTCCAGAATGCGCTGGCTCATGGTGTAGGAGTGGATGGTGGTCATCAGGCCGTGCTTGATGCCCAGGGCGTCGTTGAGCACCTTGACCACGGGGGCCAGGCAGTTGGTGGTGCAGGACGCGGAGGAGATGATGGCGTGGGCGGCGGGGTCGTAGACGTGCTCGTTCACGCCCATGACCACGGTGCAGTCCGGGTTCTTGGCGGGCGCGGAGATGATGACCTTTTTCGCGCCGCACTGGAGGTGGTGCGCGGACTTCTCCCGCTCGGTGAACTTGCCGGTGGTCTCGGCCACGTAGTCGATGCCGAGCTCGCCCCACTTCCACTCGCCCGCGTTGCAGCGGGTGACCTGGATCTTTTTGCCGCAGACGGTGATGCCGTCCTCCCAGGTGCCCACTTCGCCGTGGAAGGTGCGGTGCACGGAGTCGTACTTGAGGAGGCGGGCCAGGTCGGCGTTGGAGGCGCGGGCGTTGATGACCGCGATTTCGATGTCCTTGTCGACGGCCAGGAGACGGGTGAGGTACCGCCCGATGCGTCCGAATCCGTTCACGCCAATCTTGATCGCCATTGTCTCCTCCTTGCGGGCCGGGAGTTCGCCGGCCGCGTATGATGTTGCTTCATGCCCCCGGGGGGCAGTCATGATTCGCCGGCCCGCGCTAGGCCTTGCCCGAGCAGCCCAGGACGTTCCTGATCTTGTGGGCCACCATGTCGCGCACGGCGTCGCGGGCGGGGCCAAGGTACTGCCTGGGGTCGAAGTGCTCGGGGTTCTCGTCGAAATATTTGCGGATCACGGCTGTCATGGCCAGCCGGATGTCGGTGTCGATGTTGATCTTGCACACCGGGCCGGAGGCGGCGCGGCGCAGCATCTCCTCCGGCACGCCCCTGGCGCTGCCCACCTTGCCGCCGTGCTCGTTGGCCATCTTCACGAACTCCTGGGGCACCGAGGAGGAGCCGTGCAGCACCAGGGGATAGCCGGGCATGAGCTTGCCGATCTTCTCCAGGCGCTCGAAGTCCAGCTTGGCCTCGCCCTTGAACTTGTAGGCCCCGTGGCTGGTGCCGATGGCGATGGCCAGGGAGTCGCAGCCGGTGCGCTCCACGAACTCCACGGCCTGGTCCGGGTCGGTGTAGACGCTGTGCTCGGAGCTGACCTCGTCCTCGACTCCGGCCAGGCGGCCCAGCTCGGCCTCCACGTACACGCCTTGGGCGTGGGCGCATTCCGCCACCTGCTTGGTCAGGGCGATGTTCTCCTCGAAGTTCAGGTGGGAGCCGTCGATCATCACTGAGGTGAAGCCCGCGTCGATGACCTTCTTGCAGATGTCGAAGTTCTGGCCGTGGTCCAGGTGGAGCACCACGGGCAAGTCGGTATCCTGCATGGCGGCTTCCATGAGCTTCATGATGTAGTTCTCGCCCGCGTACTTGCGCGCCCCGGCCGAGACCTGGAGGATGAGCGGGGAGCGCTCCTGGTTGCCTGCGGAGATGATGCCCTGGACGATCTCCATGTTGTTGACGTTGAACGCGCCGACGGCGTAGCCGCCAGCATAGGCTTTCTCGAACATCTCTTTGGGCGATACCAATGGCATGACGCTCTCCTCCTTGCGGGACGCGGGCGGTTGTGTCGGGGTGTGCGGGGTCGGGCGCGAAGCGCCGCGACAGCCTCGCGAGCCTAGCCCCGGAACGCTTTTTTTGTCAATGAAAAGCGGACGTTCGCGGCCTGGGGACGCAGCATCCATGCGGCTCGCGGCCTTCCCCCGAGCGGTAGGTGCTTGATAAGTATTCCAAGTTATCCTCCGGCGGGAGGAATGCGTGGACAACAGCCTGCGGCCCCCTCAAGGGCTGCCTCGGCCAGCAACTCGGCACGGGGGGGAGCCCCCCGCATCCAGGGGCTGGCCCAGGGCGCGGGCCAGTTGGGAACGCGACACCGGCTTGGCCAGCACCGCGTCGGCCACCGCCGCGCCGGGCCCGTCCTCGGCCTGGTCGGTCAGCAGCACCAGCCGGGCCTGCTCCCGCACGCGGCGGCAGGCGGCCAGGAACTCCCAGCCGGACATGCCGTGCAGATTCTCACCCGCCAGAACCGCGTCGAAGCGGGCCGGCACCCGCGCGAACACGTCCAGGGCCTTGGACGCGTCGCGCATGCTGGTGACCTTGAACCCGATCTCCCGCAGGGTCATGGCCAGGGCCTGGCGCGAGAAGGCCTGGGCGTCCACCACCAGCGCGCGGCGGCCGACCGCGCCAGTCGCGGCCCCCGCGGAGCATCCCGGGGACGGCGCTGCTCCGGCCTGTTGCGGGGCCAGCGGCAGGTAGACCCTGAACAGGCTGCCGCGCCCCAGTTCGCTCTCCGCCCGCACCGCGCCGCCCAGGGAGCGGACGATGCCGTGGACGGTGGCCAGGCCCATGCCCGTACCCTCACCCGGGCGCTTGGTGGTGAAGAACGGAACGAAAATCTTCTCCAGCAGGGAGGCGTCCATGCCGTGGCCGGTGTCTCCCACGGTCAGCAGGGCGTATTCCCCCGGGGCCAGGGCGGTGTCCCCGGAGGGATCGCCCCCGTGGGCCTCGTGCCGGGCCAGGGCGACCGACAGGGAGCCCCCGCGCCCCCGCATGGCGTGCAGGGCGTTGTCCATCAGGTTGGAGAGCATCTGGTGCACCAGGCTCGGGTCGGCCATGACGGACAACGGCTCGGGGCCTTCGTCGAAGGTGGCCTCAACGTCTGCGGGCAGCGTGGGCCGCATCAGCTCGATGGTTTCGCGCACCAGCGGGGCCAGGGCCAGGCGGGTGGAGCGCAGGCTGCCACGGCGGCTGAAGGCCAGGATCTGCTTGATGAGCTGCCTGGCCCTGCCCCCGGCCTTGATGATGTCTTCCAGGGGCTTGCGCAGGATGTCCCCCGGTTCGAGCAGCTGCATGCCCAGCTCGGCGTTGAGCAGGATGGGCGTGAGGATGTTGTTGAAATCGTGGGCTATGCCCCCGGCCAGTGTGCCCACGGCCTCAAGCTTCTGGGCGCGGCGCAGGCGCTTCTCCAGCCGCTCCTGGTAGCTCACGTCGCGCAGGTGCAGCACGGCGTTGCTCACCTGGCCGGAGGCGTCGCGGATGGGGCTGAAGGTCGTCTCCGCGGTGAAGCAGTGCCCGCCGGGACGCACCTGGTTGATGATGCCCGTCCACTCGCGGCCTTCGGCCAGCGCGGCGGCGATCTCCTGCCCGGGCAGGGGCGGGCGCGCGCCCAGGAACAGCCCGAACAGGGGGCGGCCCAGCGCCTCGCTGCGCCCAAGGCCCGTGACGGCCGAAAAGGCCGGGTTGACGTACTCCACGGACCATTTCGCCCCGGTGACGGCGATGCCCTCCACGGCCTGCTCCACGGCGGCCACCAGCAGCATCCTTTCGGCCTCGGCCTGCCTGCGGGCCGTGACGTCCTCGGCCACGCCCTCGTAGCGCAGCACCCGCCCGCCTTCGCCCCGCTGGGCCCAGACGTGCACCGAGACCCAGATGGGCAGACCGTCCTCACGCTGCAGGCGGACCTCCCTGCGGTCCCCCCTTGCGGCGGCGCGGGCCAGGAAGCCGCCGAAGCCCTCGCCCGCCTCAACGGGGGGATTGAGCATCACGCAGGTCCGCCCTGCCGCATCCGCCGGGCTCGCATAGCCGAGCATCCTGGCGAAGGCCGGATTGACCCACTGGAAGCCGCCCTCGGGCGAAGCCTGGAAGATGCCCTCCATCACGCTCTCGGAGATGCTGCGGAAACGCGCCTCGGAGTCGCGCAGGGCCTGCTCCGCCTGGGTCCGGCCAGAGATGTCGGACACCACCGCGAAGAGCACCTCGCCCTGGTCCGTCCTGATGCGCGAGACCCGCAGGTCCACGTCGCGGATCTCGCCGGTGCCCAGCCTGTGTTTGCAGACCGCCACCCGCCCGCCCGCGGACCGGCACACGCTGCTGGTGGCCTCGTGGCAGGCGGCCCCGTTCATGCAGAAGCTGGCCAGGGTGATCCCGCCCAGCGCGCCCTGCTTCCACCCGTAGAAATCAAGGGCGGACTGGTTGGCATCCAGGACCTGCATGGTATCGGGGTCGAGCAGGAACATCGCTGAGACGTGGCCCCGGAACATGGCCTCGAACATGCCCTCGCGCGCGGCGGCGCAGGCGGATGGGGCGGGGGCGTCCTGCGGGATGGCGGCCTTGGGCGCGTGCTTCATGCGTCGTCCGGCCCCGGGAGGTTCAGGCGCGTCAGGCTGGAGGCGAAGGCGAAGCTGCCGCGCTGGTGGTTCTTGACGTAATACATGGCCTCGTCTGCCCTGCGGATCAGGGTGGAGGGGTCGGCCCCGTCGTCGGGATAGAGGCTCACGCCCACGCTGGCTCCGGGCCCGGCGGCCCCTTCCAGGCTCTCATAGGGCCTGGCGAACGCAACCACCAGCTTGCGGGCCACCTCGGCCGCGCCCGCCCCGCCGCGTTGGCGGCCCAGCAGCACCACGAACTCGTCCCCGCCCACGCGGGCCACGGTGTCCGTGGAGCGGACCACGCCCTGCAGGCGGGCGGCCGCCTCCCTGAGCACCTCGTCGCCCACCGCGTGGCCCAGGGTGTCGTTGACGGGCTTGAAGTTGTCCAGATCCACGAAGAGCACGGCCACCTTGTCGCCCGCGCGCCTGGCGGCGTCGATGAGCGCGGCCAGCCTGCAGAGCATGAGGGGCCGGTTGGGGAGCATGGTCAGGGGATCGTGCTGGGCGTCGTGCATGGCCTTGGCCTCGACGCCCTTGGAGGCGGTCACGTCCTGGATGATGCCGTCGTAGAAGGCCACGCGGCCGAAGGCGTCGCGGCGCACCACGGTGGTGTTGCGCACCCAGAGCAGCGTGCCGTCCTTGCGCAGGATGCGGTGCTCCAGGGGCATGGCGTCCTCGCCGCGCAGGATTTTCCCGGCCTGCTCCAGCACCGCGGGGCGGTCCTCCTCGCTGACCATGCCCAGCCAGAGCAGGGGGTCGCGCTCGAACTCGTCGGGGGAGTAGCCGGTCAGGCGGGTGCAGCCCGCCCCGTGCGTGGTGCCCACGGCGCGGCCGTCCTCCACCTTCACGGTGTAGACGTAGTCCGTCACGGACTCCAGAAGCCTGCGGTAGCGCTCCTCGGAGTCGCGCACCATGGCCCAGGCGCGCTCGAGCCCGTTCACGCGCAGCTGGAGCTCCGCAATCTCCCGCACCAACTGCTCTTTCGTCTTGCCGGCGCTCTTCATGGTGCCTCCGCCCCGGGTGGGGCCCGCCAGGGACGCTACAGCAACCTTCTGAAACGCAGGAACAGGATGACCCCGCTCGTGATGAGGATGGACACCAGCCCCACGACCCCGAAGGCGTGCTCCGCCTCCTGCAGCGGCAGGGGGATGTTCATGCCGTACATGCTGGTGATGAGCGTGGGGACCATGAGGATGACCGTCAGCGAGGTCAGGATCTTCATGATCTGGTTGACGTTGTTGGAGATGACCGAGGAGTAGACGTTGGCCGTCGAATCCAGGACCTCCGAGAAGATCTTGGACATGTAGATGCCCTGGCGGATGTCGATGAGGGCGTCGTCGAAGATGTCCAGGTCGTCCTCGGAGAACATGAGCTTGTAGCTGTTGCACACGGCCAGGCCCTTGCGCGCGATCCTGTCGATGATGAGGTCGTTGTTCTTCAGGGCCGCGTGGAAATACGTCACGGCCTTGCGCAGGTTCAGCAGGAACTTGAGGTCGTCGTTGGAGGGCGATTCCGCCAGGTCGCGCTCCACCTCCTGGATATTGGCGGAGATCGCCTTGAGGTGGTGCATATAGAGCATGGTCACGTGCTTGACGATGTTGCAGAGGCAGCGCTCCTGCTTGAAGCCGTCCGGCGCGCTCCTGCTGATGCTCAGGATGTGGGTGAGGGACTCGTCCTCGATCTGGCAGACCGTGACCACGTTGGCCCGCGTGAAGAGGATGCCCATGGGCACGGTGGAATAGCGCCGCTGGTCCCCGTTCTGCTCGATGTGCGGGGTGCGGATGACCACCAGGGTGGCGTCGTCGTCCACCTCGATGCGCGGCCGCTCGTGCATGTCCAGGGCGTGGCGGAGGAGCTTCTCGTCCACGTCGGCCATGCGCGCCGCCCGCGATATGTCTTCCGAACGGGGCTCGATGAGATCGATCCAGCAGCCCTCGCAGGCTCCGTCCGGGTCGTCCAGGATGGTGCATCCTGGTCCGTAGATTGTGATCATCCTTCCTCCGGGAGGCCGCCGGCGCCGCCTTGGACGGCGGCAACCGGTATCGCCCCGCGTTGCATATCCCCGAGCGCGCGTGACGGTCAACCATGAGACGCCCGGGCCGCGCCACCCGCGCCGTGGACTTTTTGCCATCCTCATGTCACGGGAAGGTCACGAAAACAGACTCCGGGAGAAAACGATGAAGGACGACCTCAAGCCCAAGCACTACGAAATCATTCGCGCCAAGCACCCCGCATACATCGAAGCCGTGGAGAACCTGGGCAAGGCCGTGCACGGCTGCGGCCCCCTGGACAGCAAGACCCTCCTGCTCGTCCAGCTGGGTGCGGCCGCCGCCAGCCACTCCGAAGGCTCCGTGCTCTCCCACGCCCGCCGCGCCCTGAAGGCCGGGGCCAGCCTGGACGAAATCTACCACGCCCTCATCGGCCTGACCTCCACCATCGGCTTCCCCACCGTGGCCGCCGCCATGAGCTGGGTGCGCAAGGCCCTCGACGAGGATTAGCCCGTAAAGGCCCAGCCCATGCGCAAGACCCCTCCCTGCGCCTCGGTGTTCCGGCGCGACCCGGAGCTTGGCTTCCTGGAGTGGCGCAGCTCGCTCATCCAGGGCGCGCCCTTCGGGGTTCACACGCACGACACGGTCTCCGTGGCCGTGGTGCGCGGGGGGAGCTACGCCCTGAGCTGCCGGGGCGAGACCCGGGCGGCCGGGCCGGGCTCGGCGGTGTTCTTCCCGGCGGAGGAGCCGCACTCCTGCAATCCCCTGCCGGGCGAGGCCATGGACTACCGCAAGTATTACCTGGCCCCGGTCTGGTTCGAGGCCCTGCGCCTGGAGCTGGCCGGGGAGCCCGCCGCGCCCCCCGCCTGGAGCATCCTGAAGGACGGGGCCGCGCGCCCGGCCGTGGTCAGCGACCAGGGTTCGGCCGTGGCCTTCGCGGCCCTGGCCCGCGCACTGGAAGGGGAAGCGGCGGCCGGCGAGAAGCTCGCCCTGCTGCGCGAGGCGCTTGCGAGGCTGTTGCGCGCGCCAGCGTACTTCATGGGCGAGGGGGAGCCCACGGCGGAGCGCGAGGCCGTGAGCGCGGTGGTGCGGGCCATCTCCCGCGACCCGGCGGAGACCATCCGCCTGGAAGAGCTGGCCGAGGCCTCCGGCCTGACCCCGAGCCACCTGCTGCGGGTGTTCAGGCGCTCGCGCGGGCTGACCCCGCACGCCTTCCAGAACCAGCTGCGCGTGAACCTGGCCAAGCGCCTGCTGGCCGGGGGCGAGCCCATCGCCCAGGTCGCCCTGGAGGCCGGATTCGTGGACCAGAGCCACCTGAACAGGGTGTTCAGGCGCTACATGGGGGCCACGCCGAGGCAGTATCTGTTGGGGGCAAGGCCGTAATCGGGAGCGCCCAGCGCAATTTCATCCAAGAATCCCCGCCCCGCTCCGGGGTATCGCCTCCCGCGACCCGACAATCCCATCCCGGAGTATCCCATGCCACGCGCCTCCTACGCCCCCTACGCCGCCCTGGCGGCGTCCGTGCTCTTCTGGGGCCTTTCCTTCACGGCCACCAAGATCGCACTGGAGGGCCTGAGCCCCTCCTCCATCCTGTTCCTGCGTTTCGGGCTGGCATGCCTGCTGCTCCTGCCGCCCGCCTTTGCCAGCGGATCGCTGCGCCTGCCCCTGCGGGTGCACCTCCAGGTGCTGGCCGTGTCGGTGGTCTTCCCGGGTTGCTATTTCGCCCTGGAGACCTGGGCCCTGCGCCTGACCACGGCCACCAACGCCTCGCTCATCGCGGCGGCCATCCCCATGATGGTCCTGGCCCTCTCCTCCGTCGTGGAGCGCCGAAGCCCGAGCCTGCGCAGCATGGCGGGCGTGGCCGCCTCCCTGGCCGGGGTCGCCATGCTGGTGGGCGTTGGCGGAGGCCCCGTGAACACGGGCGACGCCCTGATGCTCGGGGCCGTGGCCTCGGCATCCGTGTACATGGTGGCCACGGGGCGTCTGAGCGCAAGCGTCGCTCCGCTCGGCTTCACGGCTTTGCAGATGGCCTGGGGCGCGATCTTCTTCCTGCCCATGTTCCTGACGAACCCGCCCAGCCCGGATGCCGTGCCCCTGGCCAGCCTGCTGGCCGTGGGCGCGCTTGGCCTGTTCGCCACGGTGGGCGCATTCCTGGCCTACAACTACGCCCTGTCGCGGGTGGAGGCTCCCACGGCCTCGCTGTGCATCAACGCCGTGCCCGTGGTGGCGGTGTTCGGGGCGCACCTGGCCCTGGGTGAGTCCGTGAGCATGGGCCAGGCCCTGGGCGGTGCGGTGATCCTGGCCTCGGTGTACGCCTCCTCCCGCCCCGCTCGAAACACGGAGGAATCCGCCCAGCCCGCTTGACGCGTCCAACCATTTCACGCATGTGTGGGAGTGGTACGCAATTACACTCCCAGCACCCGCGAGGACGCGCATGATCCTTGATTGCATGAAAACGGCCGATCCGGCGATGATCGAGATGTTCCGCCCCTTCGGCCTGAAGATGGAGGAGCAGGGCATCCCCCCCATCGTCATAAACGTCTTCAAATGCTACTACGCCCGGCTGCTCTACGGCGCGCAGGGCAAGCTGCCAGAGGACGAGCTGCTCCCGCTCACCGACGCCGAGGTGCCCCAGTACGAGGCCCTGGCCGACTACGCCGAGACGGGCCGCAATTCCATGGGCCACACCGTGGTCATCAAGCTCAACGGCGGCCTGGGCACCTCCATGGGGCTCGAGAAGGCCAAGAGCCTGATCCAGGTGAAGGACTCCATGACCTTCCTGGACCTGATCCTGGGCCAGATGCGCGCCCTGCGCGAGAAGTACGGCAAGCCCATTCCGCTGTTGTTCATGAACAGCTTCAAGACCCACCTGGACACCATGCTCAAGGTGGAGGGCTTCGACAACGGCACCACCAGCCTGCCCCTGGCCTTCCTGCAGCATCGCTACCCCAAGATCCTGCACAAGGACCTCTCGCCCGCCACCTGGCCCGGCAACCCCGAGCTGGAATGGAACCCGCCCGGCCACGGCGACCTCTACACCGCGCTGGTGACCTCCAAGATCCTGCGCAAGCTCCTGGACCGGGGTTTCCACTACGCCTTCATCTCCAACTCGGACAACCTGGGCGCGGTGATGGACGAGCGCATCCTGGGCTACATGGTCAGCCAGGGCTCACCCTTCCTCATGGAGGTGGCCGGTCGCACCGCCTCGGACCGCAAGGGCGGCCACCTGGCCCGCCAGCGCTCCAACGGCCGCCTGGTGCTGCGCGAGATCGCCCAGTGCCCCGACAAGGACCTGGACGCCTTCCAGGACATCACCAAGCACCGCTTCTTCAACACCAACTCCCTCTGGATCGACCTGCGCGCCATGGAGAAGGTGTTCGTGGCCAACGGCATGATGCCGCTGGACCTGATCCTCAACCCCAAGACCCTGGACCCGCGCGACCACAAGTCCCCCGAGGTGATCCAGATCGAGACGGCCATGGGCTCGGCCGTGTCGGCCTTCGAGTCCGCCCAGGCCATCAAGGTGCCGCGCACGCGCTTCGCCCCGGTGAAGACCACGGCGGACCTGCTGGTGGTCATGTCCGACTGCTACGAGGTCAGCCCGGAGAAGACCGTGGTGCCAGCCAGCGCGCACAAGGGACCCATGCCCGTGGTGCACCTGGACGGCCACTTCTACAAGCGCATCGACGACTTCAGCGCCCGCTTCCCGCACGGGGCGCCCTCGCTCAAGGATTGTTCCTGCCTGACCATCAAGGGAGACGTGGTTTTCGGAAAAAACGTCACCGTCAGCGGCACAGCCACGGTGATCAACGCCTCGGGCGCCCAGGTTCACATCCCGGACGGAACGGCGCTCACGGGGGAAGTGAGGTTCTAGGCCATGCGCGTTCTTCTGGTGGAAGACGACCCGCAAGCCGCCTCCTATCTGGTGAAGGGCCTCAAGGAGCAGGGCCTCACCGTGGACCACGTGGCCGACGGGCGCGAGGGCCTGATCCGGGCCACGGCGGGCGGCTATGACGTGATCGTGCTGGACAGGATGCTGCCCAACCTGGACGGCCTCTCCATCCTCAAGGCCATCCGCGCCGCAGGGGACACCACCCCCGTGCTGGTGCTCTCGGCCCTCTCCGACGTGGACGCCCGCGTGGAGGGCCTGCGCGCCGGCGGCGACGACTACCTGACCAAGCCCTTCGCCTTCGCGGAGCTCATGGCCCGCATCGAGTCCCTGGGCAGGCGCGGCCGCGCCGAAAAGATGCTCACCGTGCTCCAGGTGGCCGACCTGGAGCTGGACCTGACCGCCCGCACCGTGAAGCGCGCGGGCAAGCCCATCGACCTCAAGCCCAAGGAGTTCTCCCTGCTGGAGTACTTCATGCGCCACGCCGGGCAGGTGGTCACACGGACCATGCTGCTGGAGCGCGTCTGGGACTACGCCTTCGACCCCCAGACCAACGTCATCGACGTGCACGTCTCCCGGTTGCGCAGCAAGGTCGACAAGGATTTCGACAAGCCCCTGATCCACACCGTGAGGGGGGCGGGGTACATCCTGCGTGATCCGTCTGAAGCTCCTTAAGTCGTTCAGTTTCCGCCTGGCCCTGTGGTACGTGGGCATCTTCGCCATCACCGCCACGGTGGTCTTCGGCTTCATCTACTGGGCGGCGGTGACGTTCATGATCCGCCAGACCGACGAGATCATCGAGAGCGAGACCTGGGGGCTGGTGGAGCAGTACGACGAGCGCGGCCTGGCGGCGCTCTCCATGCAGATCTCCAGCCGCCAGCGAAGCGGCTCCTCCCAGGCCAACATCTACCTATTGGTGGACCGCGAGTTCCACTACCTGGCGGGCAACATGCGCCTGTGGCCCAAATCCATCGAGCCGCGCGGCTTCCCGGAGTGGCACACCATCTCCGTGACCGCCGAGGACGTGGCCCACCCCCTGGAGGCGCGGGTGTTCGTGGTCACGCTCATGGGCAAGGTGCACATGCTGGTGGGGCGCGAGCTCTCCGACGTGTTGCGCGCCCAGGCCGTCATGGCCCGGGCCATGGCAATCGGCCTGTTGTGCACGGTGCTCATGGGCCTGGTCTGGGGCCAGGTGATGAGCAACAAGCTTCTGCGCCGCCTGGAGGACGTCAACCGCGCCAGCCGCAAGATCATGGGCGGCACCTTCACCCAGCGCATTCCCCTGACCGGCTCCGGCGACGAGTTCGACAGCCTGGCCCAGAACCTCAACGCCATGCTCGACCGCATCGGCGAGTTGGTGGTGGCCGTGCGCCAGGTGGGCGACAACATCGCCCACGACCTGCGCAGCCCCCTGACGCGCCTGCGCTCCCGCCTGGAGCTGGCCCTCCTGGAGGACCCCGACCCCGCGGCCCAGCGCCAGGCCATCGAGGACGCCATCGACCAGGCCGAGGCCATCATCGCGACCTTCAACGCCCTGCTGACCATCGCCCGGGCCGAGGCGGCGGCCGCGCGGGACGCCTTCGAGCAGCTGGACCTGGCCATGCTCGCGCAGGACGCCACCGAACTGTACGAGCCTTTGGCCGAGGACAAATCCATCACCATGACCCTCAACCTGGAGACGGGCGCGAACGTGCTGGGCAACCGCCACCTGCTCTCCCAGGCGGTGGCCAACCTGCTGGACAACGCCGTGAAGTACACGCCCGAGGGCGGGGCCATCCGCGTGGAGGTGGCCTCCGGGGAGGGCGAGTCCGTGCTCACGGTGGCGGACAGCGGGCCGGGCGTGCCCGAAGCCGAGCGCGCCCACGTGCTCTCCCGGTTCTACCGGCTGGACCAGAGCCGCAACACCCCGGGCTCCGGCCTGGGCCTCTCGCTGGTTGCGGCCGTGGCCCGGCTGCACGGAGGCAGGCTCGAGCTGGGCGACAACGCCCCCGGCCTCAGGATCAGCCTCACCGTCCCCGCGGCACAGCCAGGATGAACATCCGTTCATCCTTGGGAAATATTTCTGTCATTCACGTGATTTAATTGCTCCCATCACGGGCGCAGACCGCCCAACACCAGGAGAAGACCATGTTAAGGACGAAGCTCATCCGCATCGCGCTCACCTGCTCCCTTCTCGTCCTGTTCACTGTGGGCCAGGCCCTGGCCGAACTGCCCAAGCTCGCCGACCTGGCCGAAAAGGCCGGACCGGCCGTGGTGAACATCTTCACCGAGACCATCCCCAAGCAGCAGCAACAGCCGCGCACGCAACGCAACATCCCCCGCGGGACTCCTTTTGACGACTTCTTCGACCAGTTCGACCAGTTCTTCAACCGCGACCCGCAACAGCAGCAGCGCAGCCGCTCGCTGGGTTCCGGTTTCCTGATCTCGGCCGACGGCTACATCCTGACCAACAACCATGTGGTGGAGAAGGCCGACCGCATCAACGTGAAGCTCCAGAAGGGCGAGAAGACCATCGCCGCCAAGGTCATCGGCACCGACCCCGAGACCGACCTGGCGCTCATCAAGATCGACAACGGCTCCAGCCTGCCCTACCTCAAGCTGGGCGACTCCGCCAAAATGCGCGTGGGCGACTGGATCATGGCCATCGGCAACCCCTTCGGCCTGTCCCACACGGTCACGGCGGGCATCATCTCGGCCAAGGGCCGCGTGATCGGCGCCGGCCCCTACGACGACTTCATCCAGACCGACGCCTCCATCAACCCGGGCAACTCCGGCGGCCCGCTCCTCAACCTGGACGGCGAGGTCATCGGCATCAACACGGCCATCGTCTCCTCGGGCCAGGGCATCGGCTTCGCCATCCCCTCCAACATCGCCAAGGAGGTGGTGGCCCAGCTCAAGAGCAAGGGCAAGGTGCGCCGCGGCATGATGGGCGTGACCATCCAGTCCATCGACGAGAACACCGCCAAGGCCCTGGGCCTGTCCTCCACCCACGGCGCGCTGGTCAGCCAGGTGAGCCCGGGCAGCCCGGCCGAGAAGGCGGGCATCGTCTCCGGCGACGTGATCACCGAGGTCAACGGCCAGGCCGTCACCGACTCCCACGAGCTCACCGCGCGCATCGGCACCATGGCCCCCGGCGACACCGTGTCCGCCACCGTGCTGCGCAAGGGCCAGACCAAGACCGTGAAGGTCACGCTCACCGAGCGCGACCCCAAGAAGCTCGGCAAGGCCGAAGAGCAGGACCAGGGCGACGAATCCAGCACGCTGGGCATGTCCCTCTCCAACGTGGACCCGCGCAACGGCCGCCCCGTGGACGGGCTGCTGGTGGTCAACGTGGCCCCGGGCTCCCCTGCCGCCGAGGTGGGCATCCGCCGGGGGGACGTGCTGGTGGAAGTGAACCAGCGCCCGGTGGGCAGCGTGGCCGACGTGGCCCAGATCGTGAACAAGGAAGGCAAGGCCAACGGCGCGGTCCTGGTGCTCATCAAGCGCCAGGGGCAGCCGGTGTTCCGCTCCATCCCGGTGCAATAGAGCACTGCCCGGCATGAATTGATCCCCTCGCGCGGCTCCGGCCCCAGCCCCCCGGAGCCGCCTGCCTCGCACCCCGCATCAGCCCCCCGTCATGGGGGGCTGTTGTTTTTCGGGGCCTGCCCAGGCTTCCGAACCGGCGCGTTTGCAATCCCCCGAACCATCTGCTAGTTTCATGCGCTGGCTTTCCGCACTGAATAGTCAACAAACTCGAACAATTACCAGACGGAGCAGCCCATGGAGCGCCGGGACTTCCTGGAGTTTTTCTCATTCGGCGGCAAGAAGCGCGAGGCCGCGCCGCCCCCGCCGCCGCCCCAACGCTGGGTCATGGTCGTTGACCTGCGGCGCTGCGTGGGCTGCCAGGCCTGCACCGTGGCCTGCGCCATGGAGAACGGCACCCCCCTTGGCGAATTCCGCACTTCGGTAAGCGATTTCGAGACCCTGGAGCAAGGCAGGCCGCGCAAGATCCTGCTGCCCGCGCTCTGCAACCACTGCGACAACCCGCCCTGCGTGCCCGGCTGCCCGGCCAAGGCCACCTTCCGCCGCGCCGACGGACTGGTGCTGGTTGACGCCCAGCGCTGCGTGGGCTGCGGCTACTGCGTTCTCAACTGCCCCTACTCGGCCCGCTTCCTCAACCGCGAAACGCGCTCGGCGGACAAGTGCTCCCTGTGCGTCCACCGCCTGGACGCCGGGCTGCTGCCTGCCTGCGTGGAGACCTGCATCGGCAAGGCCCGCACCGTGGGCGATGTGAACGACCCCGCCAGCGCAGCGGCCCGCCTCCTGGCGGAGCACAAGGCCGTGACGCTCGCGCCCCAGGCCGGGGCCAAGCCCCAGGTGTTCTACATCGGCCTGCCCGAGGGCATGGCCCTGCCGCAGGCCGACCCGGCCGTCGCACGCGAGCGCCGCGTGACCGAGGAGACCTTCCGATGAGCACGCTGATCGAACTCACCGCCTTCCGGCACCAGCCCGTGTGGGAGATGCACGCAGCCCTGTACCTGCTGATGATCCAGGCCGGCGCCTGGGCCATGCTGGCCGGGCTGGCCGCCAGGGCCGCCAACTCAGAGAGGCTGCGCGGGCTCGGTGCCTGGGGCCTGCTGGCCGCCACGGGCCTGGGCCTTTGCGCCCCGCTGAACCTCATCGCTGAGATGCTTAGCCCCCACAAGTTCTACACCCTGATCCCGCACTTCACCCCGAGCTCCCCGCTCTCCTGGGGCGTGGCGGCCATCAGCCTGTTCGTGCTGGCCGGGGCCCTGGGCTGCGTGGGGCTCAAGCGCACCCTGCCCGTGCCGAAGAAAGCAGTTGCGGGCCTGGGCCTGCTGGCCGCGCTCGGCGTGCTGGCCTACACTTGGTTCGAGATCGCCCGGGCCGCCGGAGTGCCCCTCTGGGCCAACCCGTACGCCTCGGCGGTGCTGCTCGCCTCGGCGCTGCCTTGCGGCCTTGGGCTGGCCCTCTGGCTGGACCTGGCCCACGGCGGCGCGGCGGCGCAGTCCCTGATCGTGCGGCTGGCCGCCGCCCTTGGCGCGCTGGGCTCCGGCGGGGCGCTGGCCGTGTGGGGCCTGCTGGGCTCCTGGCCTGATGCGCCCGGCTGGCCCTGGGGTTCGGCCCTGCTGGGCGGCTCGGCCCTGGCCCTGCTGCTGGCCGGGGCGCTCTTCCTGGACAGGCCCAAATCCCTCTCCGGCCCGCTGACCTGGGCCTGCCTGCTGGCGCTGGCCGGTGGCCTGGGCGCGCGCCTGGGCATCCTGCTGCTGGGGCAGTCCGCCGCGCTGGGCCGCGCCCAGGGCGAGCCGCATCTGCTGGGGCACACGGACATCCTGGGCGTGCTGGCCCAGCCCGCGCTGTTCGTGGCGCTCATGTTCATCGCCTCCATGGTCATGAGCCGCCCGGCAAAGACTGAGCCCGCCGCACCCAAAACTCAGGCCGCGACTGACGCGCCCGCCGCCCCGGCCCAGCCCGAAGCCCCCGCCGACGCCCAAACCGCCCACGGAGACCCCGCATGAGCATCGACCGCCGCACCGTCCTCAAGGGCCTTGGCGCTGGGGCCGCGCTCTCCGTGTTCGCCTCGGGCTACAAGCCCACGCTCCGGGCCATGCTTTTATATCCGGTCCAGTCTGACCCGGCCAAGCAACGTAACAACTGGCCGCACCTGGAACCCGAGGCCACGGTGGACAAGGCCACCGGCGAAGTGACCTTCAACCGCCAGCAGTATCTGGCGGGCAGCATCTGCCTGGGCTGCACCTCCATCTGCGGGGTGCGCGTGCGCATGGACAATGTCTTCGGGAGCGTTTTGCGCGTCTCCGGCAACCCCTACCACCCCCTGGCCGCCCAGCCCCCCGCGCCCTACGAGGCATCCCTGGCCGACACCGTGCGCGCCCTCTCCGCCCACCAGGGCTCGGGGCTTTCGCAGCGGGCCACGGCCTGCGGCCGGGGCAACGCCGTGCTGGACAAGCTCAAGGACCCCTACCGCGTGCTCACCCCGCTCAAGCGCTTGGGGCCGCGCGGCTCCGGCAAGTGGGAGCCCATCACCCTGGAGCGCCTGGTGGAGGAAATCTCCGCGGGCGGCGACCTCTTCGGCGAAGGCCAGGTGGAGGGCCTGGCCGCCCTGCTGGACGGCAAGCCCATCGACCCGGCCTCCCCGGAACTGGGCAGCCGCGCCAACCAGCTGGCCTGCATCTTCGGCTACGCCAACGGGCGCATGCAGTTCTTCCAGCGCTTCGCCGCGGGCTCCTTCGGCACCATCAACATCGCCAACCACCAGGGCAACTGCGGGCTGACCATGCGCGCGGGCTACGCGGCCATGCTGGGCGACTTCCAGGAGTATCCGCACCTCAAGCCCGACTACGCCAACTGCACCTTCTACCTCTCCGTGGGCTCGGCCCCTGCCAACGCGGGCAACCCCTTCATGTACCAGGCTGCCCACGCGGCCCGCGCCCGCGCCGAGGGCGGCCCGAGGCTGGTGGTGGTGGACCCGGTGCTCACCAACTCCGACAACGCCTGCTGCGGCGAGCGCACCGAATGGGTGCCGGTGCGCCCGGGCACGGACGGCGCGCTGGTCATGGGCATGATCCGCCGCATCCTGGAGACGCGCGGCTACCAGGCCGGGCACCTGGCATGCGCCGGGCCGCTGGCCGCCAAAAACGCGGGCGAGGCCGCCTGGACCAACGCCGCGCATCTGGTGGTGGCCGATCCCGCCGCCAAGGACTTCGGCCAGTTCCTGCGCGCCCGCGAGCTGAGCCCCGAGGCCGCCGAGAACGCCCTGCTGGCCCGCGACGTGGCCACGGGCGACATGGTGGCCCACGATCAGGCCCAAGGCCCCTGCTCCATCTTCTTCAGCGGCTCCGTGGCCACCCCGGCCCGCACCGTGGCGGTGAAGACCGCGCTGCAGCTGCTCCTGGAGGAGGCCCAGTCCAAGACGCTGGCCGAATACGCCAAGGCCTGCGGCGTGCCCCAGGCGGACATCGTGCGCCTGGCCGACGAGTTCGCGGCCAACGGGCGCACCGCCGTGGCCGACTGCCACGGCGGCACCATGCACGCGGGCGGATTCTACACCGCCTACGCCGTGGCCCTGCTCAACGCCCTGGCGGGCAACCTGAACCGCAAGGGCGGCACGGGCGTGGGCGGCGGCAAGTACAAGGATTTCGGCCCCGGCCCGCGCTACAACCTGGCCGACTTCCCGGGCAAGGCCAAGCCGGGGGGAGTGCGCCTCTCCCGCCAGGGCTTCCCCTACGAGAAGACCAGCGAGTTCAAGCGGCTGGTGGAGTCAGGCGCCAAGCCCTACCCGGCCAGGGCCCCCTGGTACCCGTTCTCCAACTCCGTGCAGTCGGAGTACCTGCCCTCGGCGCTGAGCGCCTACCCCTACCCGCTCAAGGCCATGCTCTTCTGGGCCAGCAACCCGGTCTACGGGCAGGCCGGGCTGATGAACACCAGCGCCGGGCAGATCAAGGACCCCAAGCGCATCCCGCTGATGGTCTGCGTGGACGCCTTCATGACCGAGACGGCCGCCCTGTGCGATTACGTGGTGCCCGACGTGGCCCTGTACGAGGGTTTCGGCTGCGCCACGCCCTGGGCCGGGCCGCTCTCAAAGGTCTCCAGCGTGGCCTGGCCCTGTGTGAAGTCCCCCGTGGCCCGCACGCCTGCGGGCGACCCCGTATGCATGGAGAGCTTCCTGATCACCCTGGCCAAGCGCCTGGGGCTGCCCGGCTTCGGCCCTGAAGCCATCGCCGACGCCCAGGGCGGCAAGCACCCCCTGGAGCGGCCGGAGGACTGGTACCACCGCGCCGTGGCCAACATGGCCTTCGACGGCAAGCCCGTGGCCGACGCCGCCCAGGAGGACATGGACGCCAGCGGCGTGTCCAAGCTGGCCGAGAGCCTGGCCCGCGTGCTCACCCCGGAGGAGGCGGCCAAGGCCGCCAGCGTGTACTGCCGGGGCGGGCGCTTCGAGCCGGTGGAGAAGGGCTGGCAGGGCGAACTGCTGGCCTCCAGGTGGGAGAAGCCCGTCCAGATCTGGAACGAGAACGTGTCCCGCGCCATCAACTCCATGACCGGCAAGCGCCTCAAGGGCACGGCCGCCTGGATCGAACCGGCCTTCTGCGAGGGCACCCCGGTGCGCGCCGTCTACCCCGAGGAGAAGTGGCCCTTCTCCATCGTCTCCACCAAGTCCCAGCTGATGGCCGCCGGTGCCGTGGGTTCCAAGCGGCTGCACGCCATCCGGCCCGAGAGCGAGGTGGCCGTGTGCGAGGCCGACGCCGCCCGCCTGGGCCTGCGCACGGGCGACAGGGTGCGCCTGGAGACCCCGGACGGCTCCGTGGAAGCGCGCGTCACCGTGCGCCGGGGCGTGATGGAGGGCGTGGTGGCGGTGGAGCACGGCTACGGGCACTGGGCGCTGGGAGCCAAGGAAATGAGCTTCGGGGCCAAGACCCTGCCCGCCAGCCCCCTGCGCGGCGCGGGCGCGGCCTCCAACCTGCTTGGCCTCAAGGACCCCTTCCGCAAGGGCTTCTCCACGCTCGGCGACATCGCGGTGGGGGCCAACGCCCGCAACGCCCTGCCCGCGCGCATCGTGAAGCTGTAGGAGATGGAGGACGCCGCCGGGCTGGCCCGGCTGTTCGACGCGGGCGCGGCCCTGCTGCTTAAGCGCCCGAGCCACGGGCTGCTGGAGGCCGCCAGCCTCGCCCTGCCCTGCCTGGCCGAGCCCATGCTGGAGCCGGACGCCCTGCCCCTGGCCCTGGAGGACTGGAGCGACCTGTTCTTCTCGCCGCGCTCCGGGCGCTACCTGCCGCCCCTGGAGTCCGTCTTTCGGGAGGGCCGCCTGGGCGGGGAGGCCGCCTGGAGTGCGCGGCAGGCCTACGAGGCCGCAGGGTTCGAACCGGCCCGCCTGGACATGGACCCGCTCTGGCGGGCCATCCCCCACCCTGACCACCTCGGCTTCGAGCTTGCCTTCGTGAGCGCCCTGCTGCGCTGCGCCGACGATGATGCGGCAGGCGCGGCAGCCCTGCATGCCACGGCCCGGGCCTTCCACGCCGAACGCATCGCCCCCTGGGCCGGGGCCTACGGTCTGCGCCTGGGCGAGGCCGGGCGCTCCCCCCTCTACCGTGCCCTGGCTGCGCTGCTGCAGAGGCTGGCCGCGCCGCTCCCTGGCTGATCCCCCGCTATACCGCGTCGGCCACGCCGTTCCTGAGCACGCCCACGCCCTCCACCTCCACCTCGCAGACGTCCCCCGGGGCCATGAACACCTTGGGGTCGCGCGCGAAGCCGATGCCCGCCGGGGTCCCGGTGACGATCACGTCGCCCGGCTCCAGGGTGGCCACCTCGCTGATGATGGAGACCAGGGAGGCCACGTCGAACATCATGTCGTCGATGGAGGCCTTCTGCATCACCTTGCCGTTGAGCCGAGTCTGGATGCCCAGCCCCGCGCAGCCCGGCGGCAGCTCCTCCGGCGTGACCAGCCACGGGCCGAAGGGGCCGGTGCCGTCGAAATTCTTGCCCACGGTCCACTGCGGGGTGCGGAACTGGTAGTCCCTGATGGAGGCGTCGTTGAACAGCGAGTACCCGGCCACGTGCTCCAGGGCCACCTCCTTGGGTATGGCGTGCCCCTTGCGGCCGATCACCACGGCCAGCTCGCCCTCGTAGTCCAGTTGGGTGGAGACGGCAGGGCGCACGATGGGCTCGCCATGCCCCACCAGCGTGGTGGTGAAGCGCAGGAACAGTGTGGGGTAGTCCGGCATGTCGTAGCCGGTCTCCTTGGAGTGGTCGCGGTAGTTGAGCCCCACGCAGACGATCTTGCCGGGCCGCCGCACCGGCGGCAGCCAGCGCACACCTGATTCGTCCACCACCGGGGCCTTCTCCAGCAGCGCGCCCACGGCCCGCAGGTCCGCCCCGGTGGCCAGCAGCTCCTCCAGATTGCCGGGATAGTCCTGGTCGCCCTCGAAGAACGCCCGCATTTCCCCATCCTTGCACAGTGCCAGGCCCGTGCGGCCCTCCCGGCTGATCATGGCCAGACGCATGACGTATCCTCCTTGCGGCCCGGGCCGCATTCTGTTTTTGACATTACACTGTTCATAGCACTATACTGTTAAAAACAGTATGCGAGGCTCCCATGGAAAAACGCAAGCAATACAGGCACCTCAACGCCTTCGTGCTCCTGGCCCTGGCCGAGGCCCCCAGCCACGGGGCCGCCGTACACGACGCCCTGCTGCACAAGCTCCCGGTGTTCAAGGCCGACACCGGGGCCGTGTACCGCGCCTTGCAGAAGCTGGAGCGCGACGGCGAGATCGCCTCCGGCTGGGACACGGGCCAGTCCGGACCGCCCCGCAAGGTCTACCGCCTGACGCCGCTGGGCTGGGAGCGGCTGGCATTCTGGAAGGGCGACATCGAGACGCGCATGCGCATCCTGTCGGTGTTCCTGGAGGCCTATGAACGCCTCTCCCCGCCGGAGCCCGACGAAGCCGGAGCAAAGCAGTGAGCCCGCCAACCGTGCAGCCAGGCTTGCCGCCCGAGGCCGGGCCGAATGAGGGGCCGAAGACGGGGGCCGCAACCGGGTCCATGCCGGACGCCACGTTCATGGCCGAGCCCGGGGTTGACCCTGGGACTGGCCCGATAGCTGGCCCTGGGACAGGGCCAGCGGGCGCGGCCGGGATCGGAGCAGAGCCCGAACCGGGGCCAGAACCGGGCTTCGAACTCCGGCCCTGCACAACCGGACAGATCTTCCGGGCCTTCCTGCGCCTGGGCCTCACCGCCTTCGGCGGCCCGGCGATAATCGCCATTATCAGGGACATGGCCGTTACGCGCAACAATTGGCTTTCGGAGCGAACCTTCCGGGAGGGGCTTACCCTGTGCCAGTCCCTGCCCGGGGCCACGGCCATGCAGATGGGCGCCTACGTGGGTCTCAAGGCGGGCGGGTTGCGCGGGGCCGTGGCCGCCTACGTGGGGCTTGGGCTCCCGGCCTTCTTCATGATGCTCGGCCTGGCAGCCACCTACGGGGCCACGCGCTCGCTGGAGAGCTTCCAGGCCCTGTTCCAGGGCTTGCAGATCGTGGTCATGGCCATCCTGGCCGTGGCCTGCGCCGGATTCGGCCGCGCCCTGCTTGGCACCGCCCGGCACTGGCTGCTGGCCGGGCTGGCCTGCGCCCTGCTGGCCTACGGGGTGAACCCCTTCGGCATCATCGTGGCCTTTGCCCTGGCCGGGATGGTCGTCTTCTGCGATTCGCCTCCCGCAGCCCTGCCGCAAGTCGGGAGCGCGCCCGCGCCCTCCCACGTCAGGCCCATGCTGGCCTATTGCGCGGCCCTGCTGGCCGGACTCGGCCTGCTCCACCTGCTGGACCCCAGGCTGTTCAGCCTCACGGAGCTGATGCTGCGCATCAACGTGGTGGCCTTCAACGGCGGGTTCTCCTCCCTGCCGCTGATGCTCCACGAGATCGTGGACGTGCGCGGCTGGATGGACGCCAAGACCTTCATGGACGGCATCGCCCTGGGCCAGGTGACGCCTGGACCCATCAGCATCACCTCCACATTCCTGGGCTACATGCTCTTCGGGCTGCCCGGGGCGGTGGCGGCCACGCTGGCCATGTTCTCGCCCTCCTTCGTGCTGCTCATGCTGGCCGACCCCTACCATGAGCGTCTCAAGGCTTCGGTGCGCTTCCAGCGGGCCAGCATGGGCGTCAACTGCTGCTTCGTGGGGCTGCTTGGCTACACGGCGGGCATGTTCGCCCTGGCCACGCACTGGAGCCCGGCCCGAGTGCTGCTGGGCGCGGTCGCCGTGGCGGCCCTGGCCCTGAAGGTGGACATGCTCGTGGTGGTGATCGCGGGAGGGGTCGCGGCGCTGCTGCTGTTCTAGGCGGTAATTTCCGGGGAGAGAGCGCCTTGCATGTTTGCCGCGTTGCGGACGCTGTGAGCCGTAGCGGGTCCAGGCGCGGCCTCTCCAGGGCCGAACTGGCGGATGTTCTTCAAATACAGCGGGCAGTTCGGCCTTGGAGAGGCCACGCCTGGAGCCGAGACAAAGGCAGCGCCTTCGGTGGCCCAGGGGACTTCAACCCCTTGGAACCCCGCATCGCTTCTCGGCCTGCCACCGCGCGGGTCACGGGTCGAGCTTGCCGACGGCGTCAGGCTCGAAGAGAACGCCCCCGGCGTCGCCCCAGACCTGCACGCCGTCCCCAATCAGGACGACCTCGATCCGCTGGCCGCGAACCTCCTCGGGGAGGTCGATCAAGTGCCGGTCCCCCACGTTGGTCCATGCTCCCGCTCGGGTGGCCGGGCTGTAAACCGCCAGCGGCCGGAACGAACCCTCGCCGTCCACGGCGCGCACCTCCACCCGGCCCTGGGGCGAGGAGCCACGGGGATAGAACAGCAGACAGCCGCCGGACCATCCGCCTTCCGGGGGGGCCATGCCGATGGTCGCGGGCAGCGCCGCATCCTTGGCCTCGTAGGGCCGCCACCCTTTCTGGTCCGCATCGCCCGGCTTCACGTTCGCGAACGACGGCTTCGCCGCGTCGGACCGTGCGGGGCGGGTGACGAACCCCGATGCGGGGGCGATGGAGGCTATGGCCCGCCGCACCTCGCGGTAGCGGGCTTCCATGGAGCCGGCGTCCGGGGTTCTCGTGATGCCGAGGGCCTGGCGGCAGGCGGGATTCGCGAGAATTCCCCGCGCAAGGACGTCGGCCAGTTGGACGTACCCCTGGTTGGAGAAGTGGATGTAATCGCTGAACAGGGCGAACTGCCCGCATGGGTCGGCGAGGTATCCCGCCATCTCGGCGGAGGCGTCCACAAGCGGAACACCGGAGCGGCTGGCGAGCGCCCTGTTCGCATCGTTCAGCTCGCCGCGGATGAATTCGAGCATGGCCACTTTGTCGGCCGACAGATTGAAAATGCTCCCCCTGGCCTGAAGCACCGGGAAGTTCACCAGTACCGGCATGATCCCCGCGCGCAGCAGGGTCTCGACGGTCAGGGACGTGTGCGCCACGTATTTCTCCAGCCCGTAGCGCCACATCGCCTCGGCAGATGCGGGCGCGTGCCAGACAGGCCCGGGAAAGAGCCTCCGGGAGGCGTCCCGCAGCTTGCGGACCGAGGAGAGCCGCAGAAGCGGCGTGGTCAGTTCGTCCAGGAGGTACAGCCTGTGCGCGGCGTCCGCCAGATCGCGGCGCTCGGGCAGATCCAGCCAGGGATGCTGCGCCAGGCTCGCGGCGAGGAGAATGTTGTCGAACCCGTCTCCCAGCAGGACGAGGTCCGGCGAGAGCGGGATGATCTCCTCCTGGAGCCGCAGCAGGAACTGGAGGCTTGTATGAGCCGGGACCCCCGCGTTGATCACCTCCACCTGCCCGCCCGTGGCGGCGCCGAGCAGCTCCGCCAGGGCGCCGGGGTAGGCGGTGGCGTCCCAAGGCGGCATTCTGTCCGAAGGTGAAGGAGCTGCCGAGGCAGGCGATCCTGGGGCGGCCCGGCGTCCGCGACGGCAGGATTTCCGGCCCCCGGAATCCGAGCGAATTGATCGTGACCGAGGGTGTGGCCGCCCCGGGATTCAGGCGGGTGCCGAGGAGCTCGTGCCGGATTCCCACCGCGTCCTCTGGCGATCCGCGTCCGCCCGCCTGGATGTGGTCCAGCAGGCGGCAAGCGCCCTCGGCGTATAGAAAAATGAGAAAGATCAGGGCTGTGGCCCAGGCGATTTTCCTGTGGGGAGCGGCGGCGTGAGGCGTTGCCATATCGCCGGGGAAACTACAGCGAGTCATCCTGTTGCGCAACCGGGTCGCCTTGCCGCGCGGTCCGGCGAGCGCCTCCGGCGGCCAAGGGGACTTCGTCCCCTTGGAACCCCAAATAGACTATTGAATTATTGTGCTTTGAGCCTTCCGGGTGGCCCTGCCGGGACGGCGCACGCCGACATATCGGAAGAATATCGTCATGCGCCGTCCCGGCAGGGTCACCCGGAAGGCAACACGGACCACGGCGCACATCCGGGAAACAGCTCTCTCCGATCGACGCGAAGCCGAAAGGGAGTCGGGAGGGGCGAAGCCCCTTTCGCGGGTGGGGTCCGGGGAGGGCATGGCCCTCCCCGGTCCTCGTCTTCGGCGTCTAGTTGTTGGTGCCGCAGCCGGAGTACCAGCTCTTGCAGCTGGCCTGGCAGGACTCCATGTCGTAGCGGGATTTGTTCATCGGATTCTTGGAGCAGGCGCTCAGGCACTTCTGGTACTGCTGCTGGCAGTATTCGGGAGTCTCCTTCCCGTTGGGAGACTTGATGGGGCCTTTCCCATCCTCCACGGGCGGGGGCATCACCGGGCGCAGGGTACCGTCCTCGTTGGTAAGATGCAGGCGGGCGGCGCAAACCATGTTGCAGTCCGGACATTCGTAGTTGCAGGTGACGCTGGGGTCACCGGAGGTGTCCCTGGTGGTGCAGACGACCGTGCCGTCGGGCCTCACGCACTGGTACACCTTGCCGCCCTGGGCCTGGGCGATGCCCGCCAGGCCGACCAGCAACACGAGCAGGAGAAGGATTCTCATCGCGTTGACTCCTTTGGATGGATGATGGGCCGATGCACCCTCTGTAGCGCGCCACAGCGGTCATCGCAAGCGGGCAGGCAAAAAATCAGGGTTCGCCGGGAGAATCGTGCGGGGGGATCTTGAGCTCGCGCAGGGCGGCGCGCAGTGAATCCTCCTCCAGGGGCTTGACCAGGTAAGCGTCCGCGCCGCAGGCGTAGAGCGCGTCGATACGGGTGTCGGGCTCGTCCACTGCGGAGAGCATGATGATCTTGGGGCGTTCTTCCAGGGGCAGGCGCAGCTTGTTGAACAGGCCCACGATCTCGCGCACGGTGGTCAGCCCGTCGAGGCCGGGCATCTTCACATCCATGAGTATCAGGTCGTAGGGCTTGCCCTTGTCCAGGGCGGTGCGGACGCATTCCAGGGCGTCCAGGCCTGAGCTGGCGATGCGCACCTTGCCCAAAGGCATGAGCAGCTGGGTCAGGTGGAACTGGGTGACCTCGTCGTCGTCCACGGCGAGTATGTGCAGCATGGCGGCGTCCGGTATTGGTTTACGCGATACCTGTCATTTTTCCACACAGCGCGCAACGAAAAAACCGGTGCTAGTATACTCAGAAAGCCAGCCCACGCAACAGTTCCATGCTCGCGTGGTCGGTGAAGTCGAAACGCAGGGGCGTCAGCGTGATGTAGCCCTCGGTCAGCAGGGCCCTGTCCTTCTCCGGGGAGACCTTGTCCTTGGGGATCACGCCCGTGAGCCAGTAGTACTTCCTGCCGCGCGGGTCCTCGCGCTCCTCGTACCAGTCGTGGTAGGCGGCGCGGGTCTGCGGGCAGACCTTGAGGCCCTTGACCCGGTTCATGGGCAGGTGCGGGAAGTTCAGGTTGAGCACGCAGTTGCGGGGCAGCGCGGCCCAGTCCACCCTGGCGGCCAGCGCGGCGGCGTAGTCGGCCTGCCCGGCCAGGTCGCGCGGGTCGAAGCTGTCGTAGGAGATGGCCAGCGCCGGGAAGCCCATGAGCGCGCCCTCGGTGGCGGCGGAGACCGTGCCGGAATAGAGGATGTCCACGCCTACGTTGGCCCCGGCGTTGATGCCGGAGACCACCAGGTCCGGCACGGAGTCCATGAGCGTTGTCAGCCCGAGCTTCACGCAGTCCGCCGGGGTGCCGGAGACGCCCTGGCCGTAGAAATCCGCCTCGTCGAAGATTTTCACGCGCAGCGGGGCCGCCAGGGTGACGGCGTGCCCCACGGCGCTCATCTCGGTCACGGGGGCCACCACGTGCACGTCGTGCCCGGCGCGTTTGAGTGCGTGGTAGATGGAGCGCAGGCCCGTGGCCTGGATGCCGTCGTCGTTGGTGAGCAGGATCTTCATGGAATTATGCGCCTTCGGGTGCGGCACAGGGGCACTTGCCCCGCCTCTTGAAATCTGTAACTCTTTGCGCCGCTTGAATCCACATTAGATGACACCCGAGGGGCTGGCAAGCCGTGAGCGAAAAACGCATCTTCGTCCGTGACCTGGCGGTTGGCGCCCAGGTGAACGAGTGTTTCCTGCTGGCCCAGGCCTCCAAGGGGCAGGCCCGCAACGGCCCGTTCTGGAGCCTCAAGCTCCAGGACGCCACCGGCACCATCGAGGCCAAGCTCTGGTCCCCCGCGGCCGGGGCCTTCGAGGACATCGCCGCCGGGCAGTTCGTGCTGGCCTCCGGCGTGGTGAACACCTTCCGGGACCAGCCCCAGCTCAACCTGGACGGCCTGGAGCTGCTGGGCTCCTCCCCCGAGGGGGTGGACCACGGCCTGTTCCTGCCTCAGAGCGCCGAGAAGCCCGAGAGCCTGCTCACCGCCCTGGAGGAGCTGCTGGCCGCCAACATCGGCCACGCCCCCTGGCGGCGCTTCTGCCGCAAGGTGCTGGCGGACCCGGAGATCCGCGAGAAGCTCCTGGCGGCGCCCGGGGCCAAGGCCATGCACCACGCCTACCGGGGCGGCCTGCTGGAGCACACGCTTTCCGTCTGCAAGGTCACGCTGGCGCTCTGCCAGCTCTACCCGGCCCTGGACCGCGACACCCTGCTGGCCTCGGCCGCCTTCCACGACCTGGGCAAGGCCTGGGAGCTGACCGCCGGGCTGACCCGCGACTACACCGACGAGGGCCAGATGCTCGGGCACATCATGCTGGGCATGTCCGTGCTGGAGCCCTTCCTGCGCAAGGCCAAGGACCTGGAGCCGGGCCTGGTGCTGCATTTCAGGCACATGCTGGTCAGCCACCACGGCGAACTGGAGTACGGCTCCCCGCGCGCGCCCATGACGCCCGAGGCCATGATCCTTCACTTCGCGGACAACATCGACGCCAAAGTGCAGCAGTTCAGCCAGGTGGTGGATGACCCCGAGAAGACCGGCGTGGTGGGCTACGTGCGCGGGCTGGACCGCTACGTGTTCAACCCCCTGCGCGTGCGCCCCGAGACCCCGCCCGCCAAGAAGACCCAGGAAAAAGGACCGGCACAGTGTTCGTTACTTTCGAAGGCGTAGAGGGTTCGGGCAAGTCCACCCAGATCGGACTCGTCCGGCAATGGCTTGCCTCCCTGGGCCGCGAAGCCCTTGTGACGCGCCAGCCCGGGGGCTGCGCCCTGGGCCTGGAGCTGCGCCGCATCCTGCTGGACGCCCGCAACACCCACCTGGACAGCACCGCGGAGCTGTTCATGTACCTGGCCGACCGCGCCCAGCACGTGGCCGAGGTGATCCGCCCGGCCCTGGACGCCGGGCGCGACGTGCTCTGCGACCGCTACCACGACTCCACCGTGGCCTATCAGGGCTTCGGGCGCGGCCTGGACGTGGAGCGCCTCGTGGCCCTGGGCCGGATGGCCACGGGTGGGCTGGCCCCGCACGCGACCATCCTGCTGGACCTGCCCCCCGAGACGGGGCTGACCAGGGCCAGGGGGCGCAACCAGGCGGTTGGGGCGAGCCAGAGCGAAGGCCGCTTCGAGGCCCTGGAGCTGGACTTTCACCAGCGGGTGCGCGAGGGTTTTCTGGAACTGGCCCGGCGCGAGCCCGGGCGCTTCGCCGTGGTGCACGCCGCCGGAAGCCCGGAGGACGTGTTCGCCAGAGTCCGCGCGGCGCTCGAAGCGCATCTGTCCTGAAGAATTAAAAAACTCTTTCCTCACAACGGCCTTTCAGGCTAGGTGTTGCCTACCATCCATTCCCGGAGGAATCCACGATGCGCAAAATCCTGCTTCTGTTCGCCATACTTCTGCTTGGCGCCCAGGCCTCCCTGGCCCAGACCCCCTTCGACATCAGCAAGAAGAGCCAGCTGGCCGAGATCGTGGCCAAGGGCAAGCTCGTCGTGGGCATGGAGCTCAAGTTCTGGCCCTTCGAATACACCGACGAGAAAGGCCAGCCCGTGGGCCTGGACGTGGACGTGGCCCGCCAGATCGCCAAGGACATGGGCGTGGAGCTCGAAATCAAGGACATGGAGTGGACCGGGCTCATCCCCGCGCTGCAGTCCGGAAAGATCGACCTGATCATCTCGGGCATCACGGGGACGCTTGAGCGCGCCAAATCCATCACCTTCACGGACGCCTACTTCACCACCGGCCTGTGCGCCCTGCTCTCCAGCAAGCGCGCGGGCGACCTGACCAAGGCCGACCAGCTCAACGCCACCGGCCGCGTCATCGCCGTGAAGACCGGCACCACGGCGGATTCCGTGGCCACCGCCCGCTTCCCCAAGGCCCAGATCAACCGCTACAAGGACGAGACAGCCTGCGTGCAGGAGGTGGTCAACGGCCGCGCCGACGCCTTCTTCTACGACCAGATCTCCGTGGCCAAGCACGCCCGCCAGAACCCGGAGAGCACCAAGGCCCTGCTCACGCCCTTCACCTACGAGCCCTACTGCATCGCCATGCGCAAGGGCGACTTCGACCTCTGGAACTGGCTGCAGATGTTCATCAGCGTGAACAAGGCCAACGGCCGCATGGAAGAAATCCGCAAGGCCCACCTGGGCGAGCTGTTCTAACAACGCCTTACGCGTCCCGGCCGGCCCTTTGCCCGGCCGGCCGGGGACTTCCTCGCCATGACCCGCGACCCAAAAACCATCCGCCCCTTTTACGTCCGCCTGATCATCGTCGCCTTCTTCACGGCGTCGCTGGCCGGGCTGCTCTCCACAATCGACTACACCTGGAACTGGGGCGTGGTCTGGCAGTACCGCGCCGTGTACTGGCAGGGCTTCGTGAACACGGTGGCCGTCTCCTGCGGGGCCATCGCGCTGGGGCTGGCCATCGGGCTCCTGGGCGGTCTGGCCCGCGTGTCGGAGAACATCTGGCTGCGCGAGCTGGCCACCATCTACGTCTGGGCCTTCCGGGGCACTCCGCTGCTCACCCAGATCTACATCTTCTACTTCTGCCTGGCCGTGGTCATCCACGTGGACAGCCCCTTCCTGACCGGCATGGCCACCCTGGCCTTCTTCGCCGGGGCCTACATCACGGAGATGGTGCGCGCGGGCATCGAGTCCATAGGCCAGGGCCAATGGGAGGCGGCGCGCTCTTCGGGCCTGAGCCACGGCCAGACCCTGCGCCACGTGATCTTCCCCCAGGCCATGCGCCGCATCATCGCCCCGGTGACGGGCCAGTTCGTGTCGCTCATCAAGGATTCGTCCCTGCTCTCGGTCATCGCCGTGCGCGAGCTGACCAAGGGCGCGGAGATGGTCAACGCCGCAACCTACAAGACCTTCGAGGCCTACCTGCCCCTGGCCGCCTTCTACCTGCTGCTGACCTACCCCCTGAGCATCTTGACCTACCACTTGGAAAGGCGGATAACCTACCAGTCCGCTCCAAGAAAGCCTTCGGCGGACAAACAGAAAGGAGCGGCCACATGAGCAAGGACGTTAAGGTTTTCGCCTTATCCACATGCATCCACTGCAAGCATTGCAAGGAATTCCTCGATGAGCGCGGCCAGGAGTACGAGTGCGTCTACGTTGACAAGCTCACCGGCGACGAGCGCAAGCAGGTCATCGACGAGATAAAGAAGGTCAATCCCACGTTGTCGTTCCCCACCGTCATCGTGAACCAGAAGGTCATCGTCGGCTTCGACAAAGCCGAGATCACCCAGGCCCTGGAGGAGTGATGGACGCCAAGCAGCTCTTCAACATGCTCGGACCCATTCAGGCCAAGAAAGGCTACCAGTTCAACCCGGACACCTCCATGACCATGGACCTGATGGAGATGCTCCTGGTCAACAAGGAGCGCTACGGGCACATGGCCTGCCCCTGCCGTCTGGCCAGCGGCAACTACGAGATGGACAAGGACATCGTCTGCCCCTGCGCCTACAGGGAGCCGGACGTGGCCGAGTACGGGTCCTGCTTTTGCGGCCTCTATGTCGATCAGCGCTGGATCGACGGCACTATCCCCCACCAGGTGGTGCCGGAGCGCCGCCCCCCCGAGAAGGTGCTGGCCGGGCTCGGCCTGGAGTGATCCCCGTCTTCCGGGCAAGGCTCCTGGTCAGGCCGGGGGGCCGCCGCATCCGCTTCTCCGTCAGCGCCGGCGCAACATGTGAGGCTGCGCAGGAGGCTTTCCGACCGGAAAATATCTTCACACAACCGGCCCGGTGCGGTTTTTATTGACTCCCAGGCGATCTTTGTTACGTTTTTTTTATTATTCGCAATCGTGTAAAGCCGGGATGGTTGGCATCCATGAAGCAGATCAGGCTGGTCATAGCCGAGGATATGGAGATAGTCCGCAAGGGTCTCAAGGCTCTGATCACCTCCAACCCCGGTTTCGAGGTTGTCGGAGAGGCCGTTGACGGACATGCCGCCGTGCGCCAGGCCCAGACCGCCAACCCCGACGTGGTCATCATGGACCTCTCCCTGCCGCGCATGGACGGGGTCGAAGCCATCACCGAGATCAAGCGCCGCTTCCCGCGCATGCGCATCCTGGCTCTGACGGGCCACGGGAAGGAGTCCTACCTGACCACCGCCGTGCAGGCCGGGGTGGACGGCTACATGTTCAAGCACAGCCCCAGCGAGGAGCTGTTCGCCGCAATCAAGGCCGTGGCCCAGGGGCAGACCTATTTCTCGCGTGAGGTATCCTCCATGCTGGCCCAGGTATGCCGCATGGGGAATAAGAACAACGCCCCGCTGGAGCGCCTCTCCAAGCGGGAGCGCCAGGTGCTCAAGCTGGCGGCCAAGGGCATGACCAACAAGGACGTGGCCGACGCCATCTTCGTCAGCGTGAAGACCGTGGAAAAGCACAAGACCAACCTGAAGAAGAAGCTCGGGCTGCGCAGCTCGCTGGAGCTGGCCGCGTTCTGCGTGGAGAACGGGCTCACCGACGACGAATAACCCCGCACCAGTCCCGGAGGGAACGCCTCCGGCGGCCAAAGGACGAAGTCCTGCCTTCGGCCCTCTGGACTCCCGCTCCGCTTCGCGTTTCCCGCTCCATGCGCCGCTTCATACCTGCACTTTCGCGGCGGAAGCGTTCCGCAAATCACTTCCCGCTGGCGACCGCCTCCAGCAGTTCCTCGAACTCCCTCAGCTCCTCCCTGGCCCCCTCCCCGCGCAGCAGGGCCTCCTCCGCCAGCCTGGCGGCCTCGCCCAGCTCCCGCAGCTGGAAGAGCTGGCACGATCCCTTGAGCGCGTGCGCGGCCTTGCGCGCGGCCTCCCATTCCCCGGCGGCCACGGCCTCCCGCACGCGGGCCAGCGTCTCCCTGCCGGAGGCGACGAACTCCGGCAGCAACGGGCGAAGCGCCTGGGGCACGCGGTTGATGTCCACCCGCGGGCTCATCGCTTGGCCAGCCCGTACTTCTTGAGCTTGTACTGCAGCGTGCGCCTGCTGATGCCCAGAGCCTCGGCGGTGCGCTCCCGGTGGCCCTCGTTGGCCTCCAGCGCGCCGAGCAGGATGGCGCGCTCGGCCTCCTCGAAGCTGGCCGGGGCGGGCGCGGCAGCCTGCGAAGCGGGGAGGACGGCCGCGGACACCGCCGAAGAGGCCTGAGTGGCCTCGAGCAGGTGCGGGGGCAGGGTCTCGGGGGTGAGCACGTCGGAGCGGGTCAGGATCAGGGCGCGCTCCAGCACGTTCTCCAGCTCGCGCACGTTGCCCGGCCAGGCGTAACGCCCCAGCAGCTCCAGAAAGGCCGGGCTCACGCTGCGCACGCTCTTGCGGTTGCGCTCGCCCAGCTTGGCCAGCAGGTGGGCCACCAGCTCGGGCAGATCCTCCAGGCGTTCTCGCAGGGGCGGGATGGAGATTTCGAGCACGGCCAGCCGGAAATAGAGGTCCTCCCGGAAGGCGCCCTTGGCCACCTCGGCGCGCAGGTCGCGGTTGGTGGCCGCCAGGATCCGCACGTCCGTGGGCACCGGCCGCACCGAGCCGAGAGGCTCCACCACGCGCTCCTGCAGGGCGCGCAGCAGTTTGGCCTGCACGGCCAGGGGCAGCTCGCCCACTTCGTCCAGGAAGATGGTGCCGCCGTGGGCCAGTTGGAAGCGGCCGGGCTTGTCCTTGACGGCCCCGGTGAACGCGCCCTTGGAGTAGCCGAACAGCTCGCTTTCAAGCAGCTCGCCGGGCAGGGCCGCGCAGTTGACCTTGATGAGCGCGTTGTCGCGGCGCGGGCTCTGGGAATGGATCAGCTCCGCCACCAGCTCCTTGCCGGTGCCGGACTCGCCCAGGATGAGCACCGTGGCCTCGGCCGGCCCCACCTGGCCGGCCAGCTCGCGCAGGTTGCGCATGGCCCGGCTGGAGCCGATCAGCCGCGAGGCCGCGTCCTTCTCGCCCACCTTGCGGCGCAGCTCGGTGTTCTCGCCCAGCAGGCGGCCGTACTCGTGGGCGCGCTCCAGCACGGCGCGCAGCTCCTCGTTGTCGGCGGGTTTGGTGAGATAGTCGTAGGCCCCGCGCTTCATGGCCTCCACGGCGGAGCCCACCGTGCCGTAGGCCGTGAGCATCACAACTGGCAGCACCGGCGCGCAGGAGCCGATGGCCGCAAGGGCCTCCATGCCGTCCATTCCGGGCATGCGCATGTCCAGGAGGACCACCCCGGGGCGCTCCTTGGCGTCGCCCGAGCCTCCAGCCCCGCAGAGCAGCTCCAGGCCCTTCTCGGCGGAGGGGGCTTCCAGCACGCGCCAGCCCGCGTCCTCCATCACGGCCCGCACCATGAGGCGATGGCCGGGTTCGTCGTCGATCACGAGGAGTGTTTTCATGTCAGGTGGGTGATGGGGGGTTGCATGGGGAGGCCTCCGGCGGCCAAAGGGCTTCGCCCTTTGGAATCCCAATCAATTGGCTCAGTTTCACCACGATTGTTCGCGGCGGGGCGGATCACCCGTTGCCTTGCGGCGCTACGGAACGGAAGAACATGGTCACGCGGGTGCCGCGACCGGGGTCCGACTCGATCTCCAACTCCCCGCCATGATGGCGCACGATGCTCTGCACGATGGCCAGCCCCAGCCCGGAGCCGTCCCGCCGCGTGGTGAAGAAGGGCTCCAGGGCGCGGGACCGCTCCTCCTCGCTCATGCCGTGGCCGTCGTCCTGCACGGAGACAGCCGTGCCGCCCTGGCGGGATTCACTGCGCACGGTCACGGCCCCGCCCTCGGCGGGCAGCGCGGCCAGGGCGTTGAGCACCAGGTTGATCAGGGCCTGTTTGAGCGCGTCGGGGTCCGCGAAGGCCTCGGGGGCCTCCAGGGCCGTGGCGAAGCTGGCGTTGCGGCGCTCCAGGTCGAAGCGCAGCAGGGATTCCAGCTCCCCGCACAGGGCGGCCAGCTCCACGGGCGCGGGCTCCATGGGGCGGGGTTTGGCCAGATAGAGCAGATCCGTGACCACGCGGCCCAGGCGGTCGGCCTCCTGCACCATGGTCCTGGCGTAGGACTCCTCGGGCTCCCGGCCTTTGAGCTTGGAGGCGAACAGCTGCGCGAAGCCGCGCAGGGCGGAGAGCGGGTTGCGGATCTCGTGGGCCACGCCCGCGGCCAGGCGGCCCACCGTGGCCAGTTGGCGGCTCTGCTCCAGGTCGTTCTCCAGGGAGCGCAGATGGGTGCGGTCGCGCAGGATGACCAGGGTCTCGCCGTCAAGGGAGCGGCTGAGAATCTCCAGGTGTCTGCCTTCCAGGTCCTGCTGGCGCCACTCCCCTGCGGCGGCGCAGCCTTCGCCGGGCTCCCGCAGGCAGGCGGCCACGGGAAGGGAATCGAAGCTGCGCCCGGCCAGTTCCTCGCCGAGGATGTTCTTGGCCGCCGGATTGGCGGCGGTGACCATGCCCGAGGCGTCCACCGCGATGATGCCCTCGGGGATGGAGTCCAGCAGTTTGGAGTGGAAGCTCTCCAGGCGCACCAGCTTGCGCCCCTGGGTGCGCCTGCGCATGTAGGCCAGGAGCAGCAGCCAGACCAGGGCCGCCGCGCCCAGCACGAAGCCGGTCTGGGCCATGGCCTGGCTGCGGAACTGCCGGTACTGCTGGTAGTGTTCGTCCAGGCTCATGCCCACCAGGAAATACACGGGGGCCTGGCGGCCCGGGGCCGTGCCCGGCCCGGAGCCGGGGCCTCTGCCAGGGCCCTGGCCGGAGCCTTGGCCTGGTCCCTGGCCCAAGCCGCGCCCTCCCGGGCAGAACTGGGCCATGCCGGGGCGCATGGTGCTGGCGTAGCCCAGCATGGTGGTGCCCCCGGCGAAAGGCAGGCTGCCGAACCACTCGCCGGTGACGGCAAGGTCCTCCAGGGCCAGTGGGTCCAGGGGGGGCTGGACCGCGCCTCCCGCCGTCTCCGGCTGGGAGGAGAGCAGCAGCTGGCCGTGGGAATCGTACACGCCCAGAAACAGCACGTCGCCCGAGGCCGTGACCTCCTGTAAGGCCTCCTGCAGGCGCAGTCGGGCTTCCTCGGGCTGCATGCGCCCGAGCATGGGCATCACGCGGGTGAGGTTGGCCTCTACCCCGTGCAGGATGGCCCGCGCCGCGAAAAGCACGTGCTGGTCGATGAGCCTGCGCTGCTCCACCAGGTTGCGCCAGGTGAGCGCCGAGAGCGCCACCCCCAGGATGACCAGGGCCAGGGCGGCCAGGGCCAGGAGGCTTACGGGCGAACGCTGGGAGGAGACGTCCACGGTTTTATTTCACCACCAGATCCATCACCTGCTCGGGGGTGAGGTTGTTTTCGATGGCCAGCTCGCGGAAGGTCATGTCCGAGAAGGCCACTATGCCCCGGGCCTTGAGCCTGGCCTGGGCCTGCTGGGTGTCGATGCCGTGTTCGCGGCAGAAGGCGGAAAGGGTCATGCGCTCCAGGCCCTCCGGCACGGGGATGACGCCCGGGGTTTGGGCCACTGGCTGCTCGTGCCCCGGCTGGGACGGAACGGGGGCCGGCGCCGAAGCGGAAGCCTGGGGGGCCGCCGGAGTTGGCGCAGGCGCAGGCGCCGGAGCGGGGGCAGGCTCGGAAGCCTTGGGCGGCACGCCGCGCAGGGCGTCGTAGACCTCGATGGGCAGCATCAGATTCGACTGGGCGATCTGGCGCAGGGTCATCTCCGGGGAGGCCTTGATGCCCGCCTTGGTGAGCTTCTCCACGGCGGTGGAAAGGTTCAGGCCGTACTGCTCGCACACGTCGGAGAGCTTGAGCCTGCCAAGCCCCGGCGGGGGGTCGGCGGGCAGCTGGGGCGCGGGGGGCGGCGTCTTGACCTCGGCGGTCTGCACCGGCGGGGGCGTGGGGGCCTTGGGCTCCTTGCCGCCGCGAAGGGTTTCGTACACGGCGGCCGGGGCCAGGCCGTTCTTGCGGGCGATCTCCTGCAGGGTGGCGTCCGGGGAGGAGAGCTTCACGTTGTGCAGGGCCAGGTTGGTCAGGGCCTTGGCCGGGTCCAGGCTCAGGCGCTTGGCCAGGTCCGTGGGCGTCATGGAGGCGGCCCCGGCGATGGGGGGCTCGCCGAAGCTCTTGGCGTGCCAGGCCTTGAGCGAGGCGGAGAGGTTCACAAGCGTGCCGCCCGGGGGCAGCTTCAGCACGCTGGCCACCATCACCACGAAGAAGGTCATCACGGCCAGCACCCAGGAGGGGGCCGCGCTGCGCTCCTCTTCCTCCAGGGCCATCATCCTGCGGCCTCCGGCCAGCAGGCTGCCCAGCCCGCCCAGCACGGTCAGCAGGCCCATGCCGTAGTGCAGGGCCTCCCAGCGGGGACGTGAGAGCCCCAGGAAGGTCCACTCGGACCAGAGGGCCACCTCGCTGGAGGGGCCGGCGAACAGAGCCAGGGACGAGGCGCACAGCCCCGCCAGGGAAAAGGCGAAAAGCAACCAGAACAGACGGCGTATCATGAAGTTTGCTCCCTGCGATCGGCGCGGGCACCGGCCCGCCGCAAGCTCACTGATCTACACCCCGCCGCCGTCCGATGCAATCCGCCCATCAAGGAGGAACCCCGCCGGTGGGGGGCGGGGTTCCCTTGGTGAGGGCGCGCCTGCGCGCGCTGTGGAGGCGGAGGACTAATTGGTCTTGGGCTGGGTCTCAGGAGCCTCGGAGGTCTGGCAGCAGGAGGGCAGGTTGCCCTTGGCAGCGCCCTTGCCGGGGCCGAAACCCGCGCCGGGGCCGCCCATGGGGCAACCGCCGGGGCCGTAACCGCCGCCGGGACCGTAGCCGGAGCCGTAGCCCCCGGGGCAGTCGCCGCGGCCGGAGCCGGGGCCGTCGGCCATGGGCAGGCTCACGCCGGTCTCCTTGAAGATGCGCTGCTGCAGGCCCACGCGCTCCTGGTAGATCATGGAGCTCAGGTTGCCGATCTCCTTGGCCAGGGCCTCGATCTTGGAGCTCTCAGGCTTGGCCTGGGCCAGCAGCGCGTTGAGTTCGCCCTGCTTGTTCCACTTGCGGCTTTCCAGTTCGGCGATCTTCTGGCGGCCTTCGCGGTAGATCTTGGCCACCTGCTCCTGCTTGTCCTGCGGGATGTCGAGCGACATGCCCCGCCAGGCCTGCGCCGGGGAGAAAGACCCCGCAGCCAGCAGGGCGGCCATCGCCAGGGAAAGGGTCATCGTGCGGATGGTCATCTCGTAAGGCTCCTTGTCGTTGCGCGCCGTTCCCGGCGGAGCGGCGCCGTTTCGTCCGGCCGGGCCGGACCTGTGTTCAGGCCCTTTCGGGTTTCGCGCTATTGAGCGGCCTGTGCCGGGACCTGGGTCTGCGCCGGTGAGGACGTGTTCCAGGAGACGCCGCGCATCATGCGTCCGTAGCCGCGCCCCGCGCCGGGGCCGTAGCCTGAGCCGGGGCCTGCCCCCTGCCAGTAGGCCGGGCAGTTGGCCGGACCGTAGCCCGCGCCCGTCATGGGGCCGCCCGCCGACCAGCCGGGACAGCCGTTGCGGTTGCCGTAACCGTTGCCCCTTGCCAGGGCGGTCTCGGCCAGAGGCGCCAGGGCCAGCGCCGCCAGAGCGATGAAGAGTGCCGTTGTGCGCATGGGAACCTCCATGAGGCGGCGTTTGCCGCGTCTGCGATGGGACAAAGCAGCAACCGTGCCAACAAACTGCTTCAACGATTCCAGGATATTATCAAGCCAGCCCCGGCAGCTTGCACGGGGTTGTGCAACCGGTTGCACAAGCCCGTGCACAAGCGCGCAGGCCGCGCCCCGGGTCGCGCCATTGACAGGAAGTGAGCTTTGGCCCAAGAGGAGTCACCTTTTACACGCTTCCACCGGACCATCCATGAAATCAGCGCTCATCATCGGCATCACGGGCCAGGACGGGGCCTACCTCGCCAAGCTGCTCCTGGAGAAGGGCTACGCCGTCGCCGGAACCTCCCGGGACGCGCAGATGGCCCGCACCGCCAATCTGCGGCTGCTGGGCGTGGCGGACAAGGTGGCCCTGCATTCGGCCTCGCCCTCCGATTTCAGGGGGCTCTGGCAGGTGATCGAGAAGACCCGGCCCGACGAGATATACAACCTGGCCGGTCAAAGCTCGGTGGGGCTCTCCTTCGACCAGCCGCTGGAGACGTTCGAGTCCGTGGCCGTGGCCACCCTCAACATTCTGGAACTGCTGCGCCTGCTGGGCCGCCCGGTGCGCTTCTACAACGCCTGCTCCTCCGAGTGCTTCGGCCACACCCCCGAGCCCGCCAACGAGGAGACCCCCTTCAAGCCCCGCAGCCCCTACGCCGTGGCCAAGGCCGCCACGTGCTGGGCCGTGGCCAACTACCGCGAGGCCTACGGGCTCTTCGCCTGCTCGGGCATCCTCTTCAACCACGAGTCCCCGCTGAGGCCCACGCGCTTCGTGACCAGCAAGATAGTCTCCACGGCCTGCCGCATCGCGGCCGGGTCCGGCGAGCGCCTGAGCCTGGGCAACACCGACGTCGTGCGGGACTGGGGCTGGGCCGCCGAATACGTGGACGCCATGTGGCGCATGCTCCAGCACCCGGAGCCTGAGGATTTCGTCATCGCCACGGGCAGGAGCCACTCCCTGATGGAGTTCACGGCCCAGGCCTTCGCCGCAGTTGGCCTGGACCACGCCGAGCACGTGGACACCCGGCCCGAGCTCTTGCGCCCGGCCGACATCCCCGTCAGCAAGGGGGACCCGTCCAAGGCCCGCGAGCTGCTGGGCTGGAGCGCCAGCAAGGACATGCCCCTCGTCGTGAAAGAAATGGTGCGGGCCCAACAGGAGCGCCTGCGCCTTCAGGAGAACTGTTCATGAGCAACAAAGTCGCCCTCATCACCGGCATCACCGGCCAGGACGGGGCCTACCTCGCGGAGCTGCTGCTGGAGAAGGGCTACACGGTCCACGGCATCAAGCGCCGATCCTCCCTGTTCAACACGGACCGCATCGACCACATCTACCAGGACCCGCACGTGGACAACCGCAGGTTCATCCTGCACTACGGCGACCTGACCGATTCCACCAATATCATCAACGTCATCCAGAAGGTGCAGCCCGACGAGGTCTACAACCTTGCGGCGCAGTCGCACGTGGCCGTCTCCTTCGAGACGCCGGAATACACGGCCAACTGCGACGCCCTGGGCACCCTGCGCGTGCTGGAGGCCATCCGCATCCTGGGCCTGGCCAAGAAGACCCGCGTGTACCAGGCCTCCACCTCGGAGCTTTACGGCCTGGTGCAGGAGACCCCCCAGACTGAGAAGACCCCCTTCTACCCGCGCAGCCCCTACGCCGTGGCCAAGCTCTACGGCTACTGGATCACGGTGAACTACCGCGAAGCCTACGGGATGTACGCCTGCAACGGCATCCTCTTCAATCACGAGTCCCCCCTGCGCGGAGAGACCTTCGTGACCCGCAAGATCACCCGGGCCATGGCGCGCATCAAGCTGGGCCTGCAGGACTGCCTGTTCCTGGGCAATCTGGACGCCAAGCGCGACTGGGGCCACGCCCGCGACTATGTGAAGATGATGTGGCTCATGCTCCAGCAGGACGGGCCAGAGGACTACGTGATCGCCACCGGCGTGCAGCACAGCGTGCGCCAGTTCGTGCAGGCCGCCGCCGAGGAGCTGGGCATCCCCCTGCGCTTCGAAGGCCAGGGCGTGGACGAGAAGGGCTACCACGCGCAGACCGGGCAGTGCCTCGTGGCCGTTGACCCGCGCTACTTCCGCCCAACCGAGGTGGAGACCCTGCTGGGCGACCCGGCCAAGGCCCGCGAGAGGCTGGGCTGGGAGCCGCGCATCACCTTCAAGCAGATGGTGGCGGAGATGATCCAGGCCGACCTGCGCGACGCCGAGCGCGACAGCCTCTGCAAGACCCAGGGCTTCAGGACGTATGACTTCCACGAATAGCATTCATGAAGAGAAATTAATCTTCGCTCCACAGCCCCGAGACTCTGGTCACGGGGCTTTTTCATTGTGAGTACAAATGGATGGCTGGCCACACCCGGCCTGGGCGGAATCAGAATCTTGCAGTTTATTATGATTTGCCTCCCGGGTGCAACAAGATTATATTTTCGCCACGCAGCAACCTCTGGAGCCAAGTATGAGCAGTATCGCGCGGAATCAGAGCCAGCCTTGTTCGCCCCTCCTCCTCCCATTCCTCCTGCTGACGGGCATACTGGCATCCTTCCTTTTCGCATCCGCACCGGTCCCCGCCCGGGCGTACACTTTGCCTGACACCGGGCAGACCCTGTGCTTCGACGATAGCACCGCTTCCATCGTCTGCCTGTCGCGCGGCAAACCGTTCTCCGCGCAGGATGGAAACTTCCGGGGCCCCCAGCCCAAGTTCACCGACAACGGCAACGGGACCGCCACCGACACTTTCACCGGCCTGATCTGGCAGATCGACGCAAACACCAGCGGCATCGAGGGCAAGAGCTGGGAAGACGCGGGAAACACCTGCTCCGGGTTGAACCTGGGCGGCACGGGGTGGCGGCTGCCCACCCAGCAGGAGCTGCTGAGCACGGTCAACCTCGGCGTCTGGCCCACAACCTCGCTTCCCGGTCCCCAGGCCGATGCGGCCCCCTACTGGTCTTCCACTCCGGTCGCCGGCTCCGCCACGGATGCCTGGGGCGTCGATTTCTCCACCGGCAAGTCCGAACGCTACGCCCAGACCGACAGCTACAGCGTGCGTTGCGTCAAAGGCTCGGCCCTGCCCGGCCCCAGCCTGACCGACAACGGCAACGGCACGGTCAGCGACGCTTCCACCGGTTTGATGTGGGAAAAAACCGGCAGCGCAACACCCGCCTACTGGCAGAACGCCCTTGATTACTGCACCCGCCGCACCACCGGCGGCTACAAGGACTGGCGCCTGCCCAACCGCCGCGAGCTGCTGACCATCACGGACTACAGCCTCACCGGCTCGGTCCTGCCCGCCGTTTTCACCCCCAGCACCAACTTGTTCTGGGCGAGCACGACCTACAACACCTATTCGCCCTATGGCTGGCGGGTATCATTCAGCGACGGGCTTTCCGACGGGTACTGGAAAGTCACGCAAGACCCGCCCCAGCAATACGCACGCTGCGTACGCGGCGGCAGATGGACCTACACGCCCATGGCGGGTGTGCCCGGAGCGCTGCTGTTGCTTGTGACCCAGTAGCATCCAGAAGCCTGACGAATGAAGGCCGGTGCGCGGGAGCGTGCCGGCCTTTTTCTCGTTTGGATTCCCCCGGCTTTTTCGCCCCGTCATAGAAGCGTCCGCCCTGCCGTTTGCCGGCTGCGCTACCAGCCAAGCGCGCCGGTTGCCTTCGGGTCGTCGGGAAGGCATGGTGCCGATGCCCGACAATCACCCTGCGAGAATCCATGCGCGACTGGCTGAGAAACGCCCCCATCGCCCACCGGGGCCTGCACGACAACGTGAGCGTGGCCGAGAATTCGCTCTCGGCCTTTGAGCGTTGCGCGGAGTCCGGCATGCCCATCGAACTGGACGTTCGCCTGACCGGGGACGGCCAAGTGGTGGCCTTCCACGACAAGGGCCTGATGAGGGCCTGCGGCGTGGACGGGCTGCTGCGCGAGCGCTCCTATGCGGATATTTCCGGGTTCCGTCTCTTCGGCACGGGCGACGCGATCCCCCTGTTCTCCACGGTGCTCGACCTCGTGGCCGGGCGCTCGCCCTTGCTGGTGGAACTCAAGGGCGACGGGCCCCCAGGCCCGTTGGAGGAACGCGTGGCCGCCCTGCTGGACGGCTACGGCGGCCCGTTCGCGGTGCAGGCCTTCAACCCGTTCTCGGTGCTGTGGTTCAAGCGGCGCAGGCCGCATTTCCTGAGGGGACAGCTTGTCTACGACTATGCGGACAAATCCGCGAGGCACCCGCTCAGGAGCTTCGCCTATCGCAACATGCTGCTGAACTGCGTGACGCAGCCGCACTTCGCGGCCGTGGACATCACCATGCTGACTGGCTGGCGGCTCAACTGGCTCATGAGGATGCGGGAGAGGATGCCGGTGCTGGTCTGGACTGCGCGCAACCGGGAGCAGAGAAAGTTCTGCGCGATGCACGGGTTCAATGCGATCTATGAGGAGGCGCGGCCCGAGGGCGGGATGGCGGAGCCGGAGGATGGGGAGGACTAAGTGCCGATACCCTGGCATATAATGAAAAAGCCCGGGCGACGATGCCGTCCGGGCCTTTTCATGCATTTTGCGTGAGTTCGACGGGGGGCACCCCCGACGCCACTCCGCCCTATTTGCGGGTCAAGGGGGCCACGCCCCCTTGCGGGGTGCGGGGCAGCGCCCCGCTCTCTCCACCCGATTTCCGGACTCGCCAGCTACCCCGCCACCCTCTTCAACCGCTTCAGCACCCGCTCCTTGCCCATGGCTTCCACCATCTCGAACAGGCCGGGGCTGGCGGTTCTTCCGGTGAGGGCCACGCGCAGGGGCTGGGCGACCAGCTTGAATTTCAGCTCTTTCCCCTCAAGATAGGCCTTCACGGCGGCCTCCAGAGGCTCCTGCCTGAAGTCGTCCGCAGTCTCGAAAATCTTGGCGATCTCGGCCAAATGCGGCTTGGTCTCATCAGTCAAGAACTTGGACCCCGCGGCCTCGTCCAGTGCGGGCTCCTCGGCCACGAACATCTCGGCCTGGTCGGCCATCTCCAGCATGGTGCGCGAGCGCGGCTGCAAAAGCGGGATGAACGCCTTCAGATAGGCCGCATCCGGCCCGGCGTAGCCCCTCTCGCCCAGGATCGCGGCCAGCAGCCCGGCCAGGCGGTCCAGGTCCGCTTCCTTGATATAGTGCTGGTTCAACCAGAGCAGCTTCTCGTTGTCGAACACCGAGGCGGACTTGCCCAGGCTGCCGATGGAGAAGTGCCGCAGCAGTTCCTCCCGGCTGAAGATCTCCTGGTCGCCGTAGGACCAGCCCAGGCGCACCAGGCAGTTGAGCATGGCCTCGGGCAGGATGCCCTGGGCCTCGTACTCGTAGACCGCCGTGGCGCCGTGGCGCTTGGAGAGCTTCTTCTTGTCCGGCCCGAGGATCATGGGCACGTGCCCGAACTTGGGCAGGGGGAAGCCCAGGGCGTTGTAGATCATGATCTGCTTGGGAGTGTTGTTGATGTGGTCGTCGCCCCGGATCACGTGGGTGATGCCCATGGTGGCGTCGTCCACCACGACGGCAAGGTTGTAGGTGGGCGTGTTGTCGGAGCGGCGCAGGATCATGTCGTCGAGCTCGGCGTTGTCGAAGGCCACCGGGCCGTGGACCAGGTCGTCCATGATGGTGGTGCCGGCCAGGGGGGCCTTGAGGCGCACCACGCGCCCCGGGCCGGGGCCCAGGCCGCGCTCGCGGCAGCGCCCGTCGTACTTGGGCTTGGTGCCGTTGGCGCGCGCGGTCTCGCGCATGGCCTCCACCTCTTCGGGGGTGCAGGAGCACCAGTAGGCCGTGCCGTTCTCGATCATGGAGTCGATGAACTGGTTGTAAATCTCGAAGCGCTGGGTCTGGTAGATGGGCTCGTCGTCCCAATCAAGGCCGAGCCATTTCATGGAGGCCAGGATGCCCTCGGTGTAGGCGGCCTGGGAGCGGACAGTGTCGGTGTCCTCGATGCGCAGCAGGAAACGGCCGCCTGCCTGGCGGGCCAGCAGCCAGCTGAAGATTGCCGTGCGCGCGCCGCCGATGTGCAGCTGTCCGGTGGGGCTGGGGGCGAAACGGGTGACGATGCTCATGAAGCCTCCAGAACGGACGCCATGCGGGGAAAAGCCCACCACATAGGCCCGTGATTGCCAAAATTTGGGGTGGCTGGCTGGTAAGCCTTTCAGTGGGCGGATGTCAACGAAGGGCGCGGGCGGCCTTCGCGCCGACAGCTCAGGAGGGCGAGGGGGCTGGATCAGATTGCGGCACGAGCGCCATGGAATTGATCGTGAACAGCCTGTATTTCCAACCATCGTGGCGCTTTACGAGTACGATCTGGATTGTTGCCGGGCCTGTCTCGAACTCAACCTTGGCCCTGTATTTGGCCGTTACGACTTTACCGCTCCCAAGCATGTAGGAAATATTGGCGTCACCAGTTACTTCGATAATCCGCCCGAATTGGCCAAGCCCCTTGAGCCAGATCAATATTTTGGTCAATTCCTCGGGAGAGCCGGCTTTCAGAAGCTCCGGGCTTGCGTGTTTTTTGAAGGTCTCCAGATCAAAAGCGGAACAGAGCACCGGAACCGTCTCCATAACATAGGCTTTGCTTTCCTGGTCCAGCCCCTGCCCCACGACAGCCATGTAGGCGAACAACGCGCCAACCAACACGAACGCCGCCAGAAACAACCCACCCAGGATCATCAACGCCTTCTTCATCGAAAAGCTCCTTTGCGCGGCGACGGTGCTCAAATCAGCAAAGCGGCAATAACCGCCCGTCGGCAACTCGAAACCCGACAACTCTTTGCGCACATCAATATCGCACCTGGGTCCACCTCACAACGGTTATTGTATTTCAGGCCTCCCCTCCCCTCGGAGTCCCGCCTTGCACAAAGGCCTATCTTGTGCAGTATATTGCACATACTGACACCACTCCTCAGAATAAACTTTTCGATTTTGAACAGTTAGACACAGGCACAAATCCTGCTTCATCTTGTCCGTTTTGACTGTGAACAAAGAATGGTTATCCCATTGCTTCTCCGACGTTCACAGGCCGGGCCACCGCAACCGGTCGTCGTGCAAATCCTATACTGAGAGGTATCTTTCGTGAAACGCATCCTTCTCCCCCTGCTCCTGCTTCTGGCCCTGGCCCCCGCCGCCCGCGCCGCCGACGACACGGTCACCATCCCGCTCTCCGACGTCAGCGACACCGCCAAGTTCTTCAAGTTCGACGTGGACGGCGTCACCGTGAAGTACTTCTTGATCAAGGCCCCGGACGGCTCCGTGCGCTCCGCCCTGGACGCCTGCGACGTCTGTTTCCCCGAGAAGAAGGGCTACAAGCAGTCGGGCGACGTGATGGTCTGCGTCAACTGCGGGATGAAATTCCCCGTGACCCGCGTGGGCATGGTCAAGGGCGGCTGCAACCCGCATCCGCTGCCCAACAAGGTGGAGGGCGACAAGGTGGTGATCCAGAAGTCCGACCTGGCCCAGGGCATCAAATACTTCAAATAGCCAAGGAGCGCCCGTGAACCTGCTCACCCTGCCTCTGCGAACCCTGCGCCGCAAGACCATGCGCACGGCACTGCTCACCGTGGTCTTCGCCGCGGGCATCTGCTCCGTGGTGGCGCTCAACTACGTGTCCAAGGCCGTGGGCGACTCCATGGAGAAGAAGCTCACCGCCTACGGCGCCAACATCCTGCTCCAGCCCAAGGTGGACACCCTGGCCGTGGGCTACGGCGGCTTCAGCCTGGGCAACGTCTCCCTGGACGTGAAGAGCCTCAGCCGCGAACAGGTGGACAAGGTCCGCACCATCGAGCTGCACGAGCGCATCGCGTCCGTGGCGCCCAAGTTCATCGCCCTGACCGAGGTCAAGGGGCAGCACGCGGCCGTCATCGGCGTGGACTGGCCCGAGGAGCTGATGATCAAGAACTACTGGGGATTCGAGGGCAAGACGCCCGAGGCCCCGGGCGAGGTGCTGGTGGGCTCCCGCGCGGCCGCGACCCTGGGCCTGAAGGTGGGCGACCGTTTCCAGGTGCAGGGACGGGATTTCACCGTGTCCGGCCTGCTGACCCAGACCGGCTCCGAGGACGACAACGTGATCTTCGCCGGCATCGAGGACCTGCAGGCCGCCATGGGCAAGCCCGGCCAGATCCACTTCGCCGAGGTGGCCGCGCTGTGCTCCGGCTGCCCCATCGACGACATCGTGGCCCAGATCCAGCAGAAGATCCCCGACGTGGACATCGTGGCCATGCAGAAGATCGTTAAGGCCCGCATGTACACCGTGCACTTCGTGCAGCACCTGGCGCTCATCGTCAGCGTGATCCTGCTGCTCACGGCCTGCTTCATGATCGCACTGTCGCTCCTGGCTTCGGTCAACGAACGCAAGCACGAGATCGGCGTGCTGCGCTCCCTGGGCTACTCGCGGGGGAGCGTGTTCTCCATCTTCTGCCTGGAGGCCATGGCCATCGGCATGGCCGCGGGCGTGGCCGGATTCCTGGGCGGGTTCGGCGTGAGCCACTCCGTGATGGACATGCTGGAGCTCGGCAAGGAGGCGACCATGCAAATGGAATGGTGGCACCTGGGCGTGACCCTGGCGGGCGTGGCCGTGATCTCCTGCCTGTCGTCGGTGATTCCGGCCTGGAAGGCCGCCAACACCGACCCCAGCCAGGCCTTGGTAATGCTTTAGAGGAGAGCGCCTCCGGCGGCCGGAGAGGGCGCTGCCCTCTCCGGACTCTCCCGCCAAAGGAACTTCGTTCCTTTGGAATCCTTCACAGCTTCGCGTAGGGAGCGGTTGTCAGCCGGACACCGGCAGCTACGGCACACGCCGCGAAGCGGAAAGGGAGTGCGGAGGGCCGAAGGCCCTTTGCCCGCCGGAGGCGACTCCGGACCATATTTCCATATCAGAGACAACCAAACGGGAGACCGACATGCTTCAGGCCGTGAACGTATCCAAATCCTACGGCGACACCCTCGTGCTGGACAACGTGTCCGTCCAGGTGGGCAAGGGCGAATTCGTGTGCGTGGTGGGCCGCTCGGGATCGGGCAAGTCCTCGCTGCTCAACGTCCTCTCCACCCTGACCCGCCCGGACTCGGGCCATGTGCTCTACCAGGGGGAGAACGTCACGGCCATGCCCGAGGGCCGCATCAACCGGCTCCGACACAAGGACTTCTCCATCATCTTCCAGCTGCACCACCTGCTGCCCTACCTCACGGCGCTGGAGAACGTGATGGTGCCCTTCATGAACACCCTGCGCCCCGTCGGGCAGGACATCCGCGACAAGGCCGCCGAGTGCCTGGAGCGCGTGGGCCTGGGCGGCAAGGGCGGCCGCCTGCCCGGCAACCTCTCCGGCGGCGAGCAGCAGCGCGTGGCCATCGCCCGCGCCCTGGTCAAAAGCCCGGAGGTGCTCTTCGCGGACGAACCCACCGGCAGCCTGGACAAGCGCAACGGCGACGGCATCGTGGAGCTCTTGCGCGACCTGCACACCGAGGGAGTCTCCCTGGTGATGGTCACGCACGACATGGGCTACGCCAGGCTGGCGCAGCGCACCGTGGTCATGGAGGACGGGCGCGTGGTTGACGGAGACGAGGTGGAGTGCGTGGCCCACCGCTCGAATGTGAAGCCGGGGGAGGTCATCGTCCGCTCCTGAGCTGCGAACTTCGCCGGGCGAACCGGCAATGTGCGAAAAACCCCGCCCGGGTAATGCCTGGGCGGGGTTTTGTGCATGATTGGTAACGGGGGACGATCAGTCCAGCCCGGCGGCCTTGAGCAGGTCGCCCAGGACCCTGACCGAGTCGAAGAACTCCTCGGCGATGCGCCTGGCGGCGGCGCGGTGCTTCGGGTAGTCGGCCAGCACGGCCTCGATGGCGCCCTTGGCGCCATCTGCCCCCTCGAAGGCCAGCAGCCCCTCTCCAACGGGCAGATAGGTGCCGAAGCCCGTATCCTCGACGATCACGGGGCGTCCCGAGGCCAGGTAGCAGGCCGAGCGGTCCGAGAACCAGCCCGACTTGAGCTGGATGTTCTGCTCCTTGGCCACTGTGAACTCCGCCGTTGAGCCGAGGATATAGTCCCTGTAGCCCTGAATGTCCCGCGAGACCACCAGGGCGTCCTTGACGTTCCAGCCGCGCGCGGCGAAGCGCCTGGCGTCCTCCTTCATGGAGCTCATGGTCAGGTCCAGCGTCACGCCGGGGAGGCTGGCGGGCAAGTCGATGATCTGCTCGTACTTCTCGCACTTGCGCCAGGAGAGCCTCTTGCCGTCGTGCACGATGTCGCGGCCTTGGGCGTCCCAGCTGCCTATGGTGGTGAAGCCCCGGCCGGGGCCGGGCTGCTCCCGCCAATGGTCCAGGACCACCGGGGCGCGGGTGGGCACGTACTCGATGCCGGAAAGGGGCACCCCGGTGGAGCCCGAAGGAATGTTGTGCCCGAAGGTGAAGACAAGGTCGTGTTGCAGGTAGTAGTCGCGGGTCCAGGGGTCGCTCGCGATCTTGGACTGGGTGAACACCGGGTCGGTGTCGATGACGGCGCGTACCTTGGCCTTCAAGAAATGCTCGTGCAGGGGAATCACGCCGGAGATGTTCAGGAATAGGTCGGCCTGTGTGCAGTAGCGCTCGACTTCCTCGCGTTCGAGGCCGAAGCACCTGCCTTCGAACAGGGAGTTGTAGGCCCAACGCCCGGGGAGCCCTGCGCGCTCGAAGGCCTCGGAGACGACACCTCGCCCGTGGGTGGAGTCGGGCAGTGCGAATCCGCGTACAGGGTCGAAGGGCAGGGCCCATTCTGCCGTGTCCTCAACAAACAGCACCTCGTGCCCCAGCCTGGAAAGCCCCATGGCGTAATGCAGCAGCATCCAGACCTGCCCGCCCATGGGAAACCCAACTGCGTATCCGCCGATGACGATCTTCAGCTTTTTGCCCATTCCTGCCGTACTCCTGCCGCTGTCAGCTCCCCGCTCGGCGGGATTGACTTATTCCGTTCTGGTCGGCGACAATGGCACATCCGGAGCGGCTTGCCGCCCGCGAGCGCCGGATCACGCCGCACCGGAAGCGCCATTTCGCAAACGCGCCAAGGTTTGAACCCGTCAGCTGGATTACGCCATTATTTTGGGGTGAAACATTTCTCATGTCCAAAGAGATCTACGAGGTGATCAAGGAGATGGTGGAGGCAGGCCCGGCCCCGGTCAAGGAACTGGCCGCCGAGTTGGGCAAGCCCTATTCCACCCTTATGCGCGAACTCAACCCCGACGACCAGGGCGCCAAGCTGGGAGTGGAACTGCTCCTGCCGCTTATGCGGGCCTGCAACTCCGTCATGCCCCTGCGCTACTTGGCGTCGCGCATGGGGCAGCGCGTGGTCTCGCTGCGCGAGGTCACGCCGGACAAACCATCCATGCTGGAAGGGATGCTCACCACCTACCCCGCGCTGGCGGAGTTCCATCAAGCGATCATGGAAGGCCAGCCCATGGAGAAGGTGGCCGAGCTGCGCGAGAACGTCATCCACCAAGTACAAGTGGATTTCGTGGCATATTCAAGGAAGAAATCCGGGGATTGAGCCGTCCTTGCGGCCCCCCGGGGGCTGAGTAAATCAAACGCAAAAAGGCCGGTCCAGTTCGTGCTGGACCGGCCGCTGTTTTGCGGTAGTATGGTCTTGGAGGCTCGCCCTACTCGGCGGCGGCCTGGCGAACCACGGGCTTGACCACCGCGCCGGAGCGCAGGCAGCGGGTGCACACGGTCATGGTGCAGACCTCGCCGTTGGCCTTCTGAGCGCGCACCTGGCGCAGGTTCGGGATGAAGCGGCGCTTGGTCTTGTTGTTGGCGTGGGAGACGTTGTTACCAGTCTGGGGACGCTTGCCGCACTTTTCGCAAACCTTGGACATATCGCACCTCCGCAGGGCCGGGCCCCTGGAATATGAATTCCCGTTCAAAGGGAAGAGATGCTTACACGCACTTTTTTGCACTGGCAAGCTTTTTGTTGACAGAAGCCGAAGGCGCGATTACTCACCCTTGTTTCCCGGAGGAAGCATGGCCGAACACTGGCTGGACATAACGGATCTCCCGGCCGAAGGGCGCGAGTTCTCCTTGGATGACAAGGAGTTTTGGGCCGAAAAGTGGGCCGAGTTCCAGATGGGCTTCGAGGCCCTCACCCCCTTGAGCGCCACCTTCACCGTGCAGCCGCAGCCACGCGGCGCGCTGGTGCGGGGCCGTCTCGCCGGCGAGGTGTCCGCCCCCTGCGACCGTTGCCTCAAGGATCTCTCCGTGCGCATCGACCAGCCTTTCGACCTGTTCGAGCAGCTGGAGTCGCCCGACGAGGAATCCGTGGAGCCCGGCCTGCTGCGCGAGCACAAGGGCAGGCTTGAGCTTGACGCGGGGGCGATGCTCTGGGAAGAGTTCGTGTTGGCGTTGCCCACGAAGCCCCTGTGCTCCGAGGACTGCAAGGGCCTCTGCCCCGACTGCGGCAAGGACCTGAACGAAGGCCCCTGCGGCTGCGCCAAGCCCAAGGGCGACGAGCGCATGGCCGCCCTGCGCGGGCTGACCATCGCCAAGAAAGATTGATAAAACAGACCGATCATAGAGGTTAACGGAAATGGCCGTCCCCAAGAAAAAAGTCTCCAAGTCCCGCAAGGGCATGCGCCGCTCCCACGACGCGCTGACCGCCCCCAACGTCATCCTGTGCTCCTGTGGCGCGCCGACCCTGCCTCACCGGGTCTGCCCGACCTGCGGCACCTACAAGGGCCGCCAGGTGCTCAAGCAGGATGAACCCCAGTCCTAACCGGCCTCGCATCGCCGTGGACGCAATGGGGGGCGATTTCGGCCCCCATGTCGTCGTCCCCGGCGCTGTCCAGATGGCCAAGGCCAAGCAGTACGACCTGCTGCTGGTCGGGGACGAGGCCCGCGTTGCCGCCGAGCTGAACAAGCACGACACGCGGGGTCTTGAGGTGCGCGTCGTGCATGCCTCGCAAGTTGCTGAGATGCACGACAAGCCCTCCGAGGCCCTGCGCCGCAAGAAGGACTCGTCCATCCAGGTCTGCTGCAACCTCGTGCGCGCCGGCGAAGCCGACGGCCTCATCAGCGCCGGCAACACCGGCGTGGTGCTGGCCTGCAGCCTGTTCACGCTGGGCCGCCTCGAAGGCGTGGACCGGCCTGCCCTGGCCACCATCCTGCCTACGGAGCGCACCCCCTGCGTGCTCACCGACGCGGGCGCCAACGTGGACTGCAAGCCCCTGAACCTCCTGCAGTTCGCCATCATGGCCGACGTGATGGCCCGCACCCTGTTGCGCTACCCCGACCCCAAGGTCGCCCTGCTCTCCAACGGCGAGGAGGAGGGCAAAGGCAACCAGCTGGTCAAGGAATCCTTCGAGCTGCTCAAGCAGTCCTCGCTGTCCTTCGTGGGCAACGTGGAGGGGCGCGACCTCTTCTCGGGCGACGTGGACGTGGTGATCTGCGACGGGTTCGTGGGCAACGTGGTCATCAAGCAGGCCGAAGGGCTGGCCTCCTCCCTGGGGCGGCTGCTCAAGGGCGAGCTGCGGCGGGGCTTCTTCGCCAAGATCGGCACCACGCTGGCCCTCTCGGCGCTCAAGCGATTCTCGCGCCTGATGGACTACGCCGAATACGGCGGCGCGCCGCTTTTGGGCCTCAAGGGCATCGTCATCGTCAGCCACGGGGCCTCGAACATCAAGGCCATCGGCAACGCCGTGGACATGGCCGGGGTGCTCATCCGCCGCGACGCCACCCGGCTCATGCGCGAAGGCCTGGCCGCCAACAAGGACTTCGCCCACTTCGTGAAACGACCGGCCCAGGCCGACTAATATAGAAGACCTCCCCACATGCACGGACGATTCACCATCGAAGGCTTCGGCCGCCACGTTCCCGAACGGGTGCTCACCAACGCGGACCTTGAATCCATTGTGGAGACCAGCGACGACTGGATCACCACCCGCACCGGCATCAAGACCCGCCACATCGCCGCTCCGGGCGAGGCAGCCAGCGACCTGGCCGTCAAGGCCTGCAACACCGCCCTGGCCGACGCCGGACGCCCCGTCGAGGACGTCTCCCAGATCTTTTTCGCCAGCTTCACGCCCGACTCCATCTGCCCCCCGGCCGCCTGCATCCTGGAGCACAAACTGGGCATCTCCGGCCGCCCCGCCTCAGACGTGAGCGCCGCCTGCTCGGGCTTCCTCTTCGCCCTCGACCACGCCATGGGCACCCTGGCCCGCAAGCCTGACGCCACCGTGCTGGTCACCGCGTCGGAGGTCACCTCCTCGCGCACCAACTGGGCGGACCGGGCCACCTGCGTGCTCTTCGGGGACGGCGCCGGGGCCGTGGTGCTCTCCACCAGGGAGCCCAAGCCCGGCCAGGCCGCCATCCGCGACGTCATCCTGCACAGCGACGGCTCCATGTGGCCCCTGCTCACCGTGAAGGGCGGCGGCTCGGGCTGGCCGCTCAAGCTGGGCGACACCGTGAAGGAAGATTTCTTCATCGAGATGAACGGCCCCGAGGTCTACAAGAACGCGGTGCGCTCCATGGGCCAGGTCTGCGAGGAGATCGTGGAGAAGAACGGCCTGAGCATGGATGACATCGACTTGTTCATCCCCCACCAGGCCAACCTGCGCATCATCGAGGCCGTGGGCAAGCGCCTGAAGGTCTTCGGGGACAGGGTCATGGTCACCGTGGACCGCTACGGCAACACCTCGGCCGCCTCCGTGGCCATCGCCCTGGCCGACGCCAAGACCGAAGGGCGCATCAAGCCCGGGGCCAAGGTGCTGCTGACCACTTTCGGCGGGGGCTTCACCTTCGGCGCGGCCTTGCTGGAGTTCGTCTAACCCCGCCCGCGTCGCCAAATTGGCGTTTGAGTTATGCGTTTGTTTGGGTTAAGGGACAATCCTCAATTCATACCGGAACGATCATGAACAACCCACCCCGCCTCACCGCCCTCGTCACCGGAGGCTCGCGCGGCATCGGCGCGGCCGTGGCCAAGCAGTTGGCCAAGGACGGCTATTCCGTCATCTTCACCTATGTCTCCAAGCCGGACGAGGCCAACGCCGTGGCGGCCCAGATCATGGCCGAAGGCGGCGAGGCCCAGGCCGTGCGCCTGGACGTCTCCGACCGCGCGGCGGTGCCGGCCTTCTTCAAGGAGCACATCGAGGGCAAGGTCAAACTCGAGGTGCTGGTGAACAACGCCGGCATCACCAAGGACGGCCTGCTGGTGCGCATGAAGGACGACGACTGGGACCGCGTGATCGGCGTGAACCTCACCGGGGCCTTCACCTGCCTGCGCGAGGCCGCCAAGATCATGATGAAGCGCCGCAGCGGCCGCATCATCAACATGGTCTCCGTGGTGGCCCAGATGGGCAACGCGGGCCAGGCCAACTACGTGGCGGCCAAGGCCGGGCTTGTGGGCCTGACCAAGTCCGCGGCGGTGGAGTTGGCCCCGCGCGGCGTCACCGTGAACGCCGTGGCCCCAGGCTATATCGAAACCGACATGACCGCAGTGCTGCCCGAGGCGGCCAAGGCTGCCTTCCTGGACCAGATTCCGCTCAAACGCTCGGGCACCGCGGAGGACGTCGCCGCCGCGGTCTCGTATCTCGCCTCCCCGGGCGCGGCCTACGTCACCGGACAGGTGCTGGCCGTCAACGGCGGGCTTCATCGCTAACACTGAACAACCACTCGCCCTCAAATAAGGAGAAAACCATGTCCGTCGCTGAAAAAGTCAAAGAAATCATTGTGGACCAGCTGGGCGTGTCCGCTGACGAAGTCCTTCCCGAAGCCAAGTTCGTTGACGACCTGGGTGCCGACTCCCTGGACCTCACCGAGCTGATCATGGCCATGGAAGAGGAGTTCAGCGTCGAGATCGCCGACGAGGACGCCCAGAAGATCGTCAAGGTCCAGGACGCCATCGACTACGTCGAAGCCAAGAAAGGCTAAATCGGTTCGGCGGCCGGCCGACATCTCCGGCCGCCTCATTTTTCCAAGGTGCCAATCACAATGAAGCTGCATAGAGTCGTCGTCACCGGTCTGGCTGCCGTCACGCCCATCGGCAACGATCTGGAATCCAGCTGGCAGAACCTCCTGAACGGCGTTTCGGGCGCTGGCCCTGTCACCCGTTTCGACACCACGGGCTACGACACCACCTTCGCCTGCGAGGTCAAAGGGTTCGATCCGTCCAAGCACATCCCGGCCAAGCAGGCCAGGAGGATGGACCTGTTCACGCAGTACGCCGTGTGCGCCTCCCTGATGGCGGTCGAGCATTCGGGGCTCAAGATCACCCCCGAACTCGCCGAGGAAGTGGGCGTGCTCATCGGCTGCGGCCTGGGCGGCCTGCACACCATCGAACTGCAGCACCAGAAGCTGCTGGCCGATGGCCCGGGACGCGTCTCGCCCTTCTTCATCCCCGTGCTGATCGCCAACATGGCCGCGGGCCAGGCAGCGATCTTCACCGGAGCCAAGGGCCCCAACGTCTGCACCACCACGGCCTGCGCCTCGGGCGCGCACGGTGTCGGCTACGCCTACACCGACATCATGCTCGGACGGGCCAAGGCCATGATCTGCGGCGGCGCGGAATCCACCATCGCCCCCCTGGGCATGAGCGGCTTCAACGCCCTCAAGGCGCTCTCCACCCGCAATGACGAGCCCACCAAGGCTTCCCGCCCCTTCGAGAAGAACCGCACCGGGTTCGTCATGGGCGAGGGCTCGGGCATCCTGATCCTCGAGGAGTTGGAGCACGCCAAGGCCCGCGGTGCGCGCATCCTGGCCGAGGTCGTGGGCTTCGGCGCCTCCGGCGACGCCTTCCACATGACCGCCCCGCCCGAGTCCGGCGAAGGCGCGGCCCTGGCCATGAAGGCGGCCCTGCGCGAGTCCGGCCTGGCCCCCGAGGCGGTGGACAGCATCAACGCCCACGGCACCTCCACCCAGCTCAACGACATGTGCGAGACCCGCGCCATCAAGAGCGTCTTCGGCGAGCACGCCTACAAGCTCTCGGTGACGGCCAACAAGTCCATGATCGGCCACTGCCTCGGCGCCGCCGGGGCCATCGAGAGCGTGTTCTCGGTGATGTCCATCCTGGAAGGCGTGGTCCCGCCCACCATGAACTACGAGACCCCCGACCCCGAGTGCGACCTGGACTACACGCCGCTTGCCCCCAAGAAGCGCGACGTGTCCGTGGTCATGAACAACTCCTTCGGGTTCGGCGGCACCAACGCGAGCCTGATCTTCAAGAAGTACGCCGAGTAGGCGCGCGGCTTGAGCAAAATACCCAGGGAGGCTCCGCCTCCCCGGACCCCACCGGCAGGGGGATGATCCCCCTGCACCCCCAACGGCTTCGCGTTCACGAACGCGCGCCGGTGGCTCGAGGAAAAACAAGAAAAACCGGGAAGGCGAAGCCTTCCCGGTTTTTTATTTGCGGGTCAAGGGGGCCACGCCCCCTTGCGGGGTGCGGGGCAGCGCCCCGCTCTTTCCTCCCCGCCCCTTCGGCTCCACCCGGCCGCCATCGGGGCTTTCCGGGCCAACCGCCCTCATCCTGATTCTCCGCGATATTTCCTTTGACGGCGCGGCCGGAAACGGCGAAGTTGCCTTTTTCACGCGCTGGAACGTCCGGGCGCGCCTCGATCCGCCCCGCCTCGTCCTCCTGCGCAGCTTGCCGCGAATCCGCTTAACCGACCACAGGAGCGCATCCCCATGGACGAAATACTCATCCGCGACCCCGAGTTGGCCGCCGCCATAGTCAACGAGATCGACCGCCAGGTCAGCGGGCTGGAGCTGATCGCATCGGAGAACTTCGTCTCCACCGCCGTCCGCCAGGCCCAGGGCTCGGTCATGACCCACAAATACGCCGAAGGCTACCCGCACAAACGCTACTACGGCGGCTGCGAGTTCGTGGACGTGGCCGAGGACCTGGCCCGCGACCGCGTGAAGCAGCTCTTCGGCTGCGACTACGCCAACGTGCAGCCCCACTCCGGCTCCCAGGCCAACATGGCCGTGTACTTCTCCGTGCTCAAGCCCGGCGACACCATCCTGGGCATGGACCTTTCCCACGGCGGCCACCTGACCCACGGAAGCCCCGTGAACTTCTCCGGCCGCTTCTTCAACGTGGTGTTCTACGGCGTGAAGAAGGAGACCGGGACCATCGACTACGAGGCCCTGGAGGCCCTGGCCCGCGAGCACAAGCCCAAGATGATCGTGGCTGGCGCCAGCGCCTACCCCCGCGTGATCGACTTCGACCGCTTCCGGGCCATCGCCGACGAAGTGGGCGCGTACCTGATGGTGGACATGGCCCACATCGCGGGCCTGGTGGCCACCGGGGAGCACCCCTCGCCCATCGGCAAGGCGCACTTCACCACCTCCACCACCCACAAGACCCTACGCGGCCCCCGCGGCGGCCTGATCCTGGCCGGCGAGGACGAGGCCAAGAAGATCGACTCCCAGATCTTCCCCGGCATCCAGGGCGGCCCGCTCATGCACGTGATCGCGGCCAAGGCCGTGGCCTTCGGCGAGGCCCTGCGCCCCGAGTTCAAGACCTACCAGGCCCAGGTGGTCAAGAACGCCCAGGTGATGGCCAAGGGCCTGGTGGCCCTGGGCTACGACCTGGTCTCAGGCGGCACCGACAACCACCTCATGCTCGTGGACCTCACAAGCAAGGACGTCACCGGCAAGGACGCCCAGATCGCCCTGGACGCGGCCGGCATCACGGCCAACAAGAACACCGTCCCCTTCGAGACGCGCTCCCCCTTCGTGACCTCCGGCATCCGCCTGGGCACCCCCTCGCTGACCACGCGCGGCATGAAGGAGGCCGAGATGGAGAAGGTGGTGGCCTGGATCGACGCGGCCATCAAGGGCCGCGAGAACGCCACTACCCTGGCCGCCATCAAGGCCGAGGTGAACGTCTTCGCCAGGCAGTACCCCCTGTTCGCCTGGTAGAGATCAGACTTGGATTGACCCGAAGGGCCGCCCGGCAAGCGCCGGGCGGCCCTTTTTCTTGACATACCGGGCCGCCCCGGCAATCTACTTGCCCATCATGGAACACATTCACCCCAAAGACTCCCGCCTCCCCTGGCCCGAGTATTTCATGCGCATCGCCTTCCTGGTGGCCGAACGCTCCACATGCCTGCGCCGCAAGGTGGGCGCGGTGGCCGTGAAGGACAAGCGCATCCTGGCCACGGGCTACAACGGCGCTCCGGCGGGCACGGCCCACTGCCTGGACATCGGCTGCCTGCGCGAGCAGCTCGGCATCCCCTCGGGCCAACGCCACGAACTGTGCCGGGGCCTGCACGCCGAGCAGAACGTGATCATCCAGGCCGCGGTGCACGGCGTCTCCATCTCCGGGGCCGTGCTCTACTGCACCACCCAGCCCTGCATCATCTGCACGAAGATGCTCATCAACTGCGGTGTGAGCCACATTCATTACGCCGAAGGCTATCCCGACGACCTTTCCCGTGATATGCTTGGAGAAGCTGGAGTGAATTTTGATACCCTGCCCCGACCCGACCAAGCCTGACGAGGCCTTCATGAGCCGCGCCCTGGAGCTCGCCTCCAGGGGCAAGGGCTCCACCGCGCCCAACCCCTGCGTGGGCGCGGTGCTCGTTCGCGGAGGCGCGGTGGTGGCCGAGGGCTGGCACCAGCGTTGCGGCGGCCCCCACGCCGAGGTGAACTGCCTGGCCGACGCCCGCGCCAAGGGCGTGGACCCGGCCGAGTGCACCCTCTATGTCACCCTGGAACCCTGCAACCACCACGGCAGAACGCCCCCCTGCACCGAAGCCGTGCTGGCGGCGGGCATCCGCAAGGTGGTGGTGGGCTGCACGGACCCCAACGCCTCCGTGGCCGGGGGCGGCAACGCCCGCCTGCGCGAGAACGGCGTGGAGGTGGATTCGGGCGTGCTGGAGCGCCGATGCAGGGACATGATCGCGGACTTCTTGGTCTGGCAGACCACGAAGCGCACCTACAACGTTCTCAAGATGGCCTCCACCCTGGACGGCCGCATCGCCACGCGCACGGGGCACTCCTCCTGGGTCAGCGGGCCGGAATCGCGCGCCCTGGTGCAGGACATGCGCGCCCGCGCCGACGCCGTGCTCGTGGGCGGGGGCACCCTGCGCCACGACAACCCCAGGCTCACCGTGCGCCTGGAGGGCCGCGAGAACGGCCCCCAGCCCCTGGCAGTGGTGGTCACGTCGCTCCTGCCCGAGCACGACGCTCCGCTCTCCCTGCTGCTGGACCGGCCCGCCCAGACCATCTTCTGGACCGCCCCGGCCAGCGCGGCATCCTGGCGGGCCGAAGCCTTGCGGGACAAGGGCGTGCGCGTCTGGGAGCTGCCCACCCTGGGCGACAGGCTGCAACTGGCCGCGGGGTTCGAGCGACTGCGCGCCGAGGCCGGATGCCACGCCACCCTCTGCGAGGGCGGAGGGCAGCTGGCCTTCTCCCTGGCCCGGCAGGGGTTGATGGACGAGTTCCGGCATTTCCTGGCTCCGAAAATCCTGGGCGACGCCTCCGGCGTGCCCGTGTTTTCCGGGGCCTGCGTGGAGCGCATGGACATGGCCCTGCCGTTGCGGCTGAGCGCCGTGCGCCCAAGCGGCCAGGACCTACTCATGACGTACATGCCCGCGGACTGATGAACGCGGGCCGTTTGCCCGGACCACCGGACAGGGGGTCCGGCGGCAACCTATCCCACCCATAGCGGAGAAGCCCGTGAAAAAATCCTTTGTCGCCGCATTGCTCGCCGCCACAGCCTACATGGCCATCACCGTCTTCGTCGCGAACCAGGCCGGAGGGGCCATCGACTCGAGCCTGAAGCGGATATCCTCCGGCTCACCCCTATACCGCTTCACCCCGCAGCAGAGCCGGATCGGGATCTTCAGCAGCAGCTACACCTACACCGCCAGCTTCCTGTCCCAACCCGGCGGGCCCGAGGCGCTCTCCCTGCTGGTCACGTTCGACGTGGCCCACGGCCCAATCCCCTTCGCCGCCGGATCGCTCAGCCCCTGCGCCGCGCTGGTCAACGGGCGCTTCGCCATGGCGGAGGGCACCCCCAAGGCCGTCCGCGATGCCCTGGACCAGATTCCCGAACTCTTCAGGACCACCCTGCGGGCCGAGGCCGGCTTGGGCGGCGGCCTGGATCTCCGGCTGAGCGTGCCGCCCCTCTTCCGGGACCCCCCGCTGCGCCAGGAGTTCCAGGGAGCCACCGTCTCCGTCTCCACCGACATGGATTTCAGCAGGCAGGTCACCAAGGTGGACATCCCGCTGATCAACCTTCAGGACAACGACTACACCTTCCTGCTCAAGGGGCTGACCATCCGGTCGGACGCCGTCAGGCTGCTCCCGTACGTCTGGCACGGACAGAGCGAACTGAAACTCGCGGGCTTGTCCCTGAGCACCAAGGATCCCTCCAACACCCAGGCTTCAACGCTTGAAAACCTGGAACTGCGCGGCAAGACCACGCTCCATGCGCCGACCGTCGACTACGCCCTGTCCCTGAGCGGGGCGACGGCCATCAACAAGTCCGCCCCGCTGCCCTTCTCCGTGGCGCTTTCGCTCTTCAACCTCGACGTGGAGGGATTCTCCCAACTCAACGACCTGCTGCAACGGGAGTATGGCGGCAACGAGGCCGTGAGGCCCTACGTGGACGAGGTGCGCAAGACCTACGACATGTTGCTGGTCAGGGCTCCCCGCGTCGAATTTGAGCTGAAGGCGCTGCCCGGCACCCAGAATGAGGTGGCTCTCAAGGGCGAGGCGAGCGCTCCCGCGCTCAAGAGCGTGCCGCCCACGCCGCAGGAGGCGCTGGCGCAGCTCCGGGCCAAGGCCGACCTGAGCGCCCAGGAGCCTGGGCTGGTCATCCTCGTGGACACGTTCTCCAGCCCTCAGGAAAAGGAGAGCCAGGCCCAGCAGAAGCAATTGCAGACCGCCCTGCAGCAGCTCACCGAGAAGGGCTCCATCACCCGCGACGGCACGCGCATCAGCTCCAGCGCCGTATGGGACGGATCGGCCCTGCTGGTGAACGGCAAGCCGCTCCAGTAAGGACCGGGAGATTCGCGGGCCTGGAGCTGTCACCCCAGGCCCGCGGTCAACAACCTGCGAATCCCGGCAAACCGGCCCTGTCCCCTGCCCCCCGGCATTGGCGGACACCGGCCCCCGCCGTAACGCCGGCAAAATCCGGCCGGCAGAGCAATCAATTCCCAAGCGGCAGCCAGAGCTGGCCGAAGCAGAACAGGCGCCCCCTCCCGGGGGCGCCTGTTGCGCGTCGGGCTTTTGCACTCCAGAAGTCCAGCTTTTTACTTATGAATGCCGGGCAGCATATACCCCACGGGGGAATTTGAGCTGCCAGGCGCATCATATTGCAATTTTCCGGGCGATTTCATAGAATGTGGCACCGGGTCTGTATTCCAGTAGCGTACTGGAGGAGCCATGAAACTTTCTTCAACATCCTCAGTTCCTTGTATTTTACGGACAATCCGCCCCCTGGCTGGCGCGCTTGCAGCCGTATTGCTGTTGGCCGGGGGGGCTGAGGCGGCGTCGGTCTCCTATGTATACGACAACGCCGGGCGGGTGGTCTCCGTTAAGTACAGCGGCGGGCAGCGCATCATCTACGCCTACGACGATGCCGGCAACATCACCCAGATGGTTGTCCAGGGGAGCGCCGGGGCGCTTCCGGCCGTCAACAGCCTGCTCCTCGGGAGCAACCCCAACGGCGGCGCCGCCCAGTCTGTCCTGCAGGATTAGCGTCCGCTCCGGGGCAATTACATTTCGTTCCTTCCTGTGCGCTTCCCGCGCGCGGTCTTTCGGTCAAGCGGTCTGGCCTGGCGGACGCTGAAGTCGTTCGTTCCCCCGCCACGGTGCGCATCGCCAACGGTCTGAACGTTTCGACGATGGAGACGCGCCATGCCGCGACACTTCCTCCTTGCCGCACTCTTCCTGGCCCTGCTGTGCCCCTGCGCGGACCGTATCGCCCGCGCGGACGACACTACATCCGTCTGTTATTCGGGCACCTGCCTGACCATCACCACCAAGGGGTTCGGCTCCTGGGCCTACAGCCAGACCCGCCCCGGCTCCAAGGACGAGGGAAGCTGCACCTTTGCGGTGGTCGAATACACCAACGCCGGCGCATCCATCCCCCGCAGCGGCTTCGTGCAGGCCACCATCACGGTGGACAGCACGTCCGAGCTGATCAGCGTGCCCAACCCCGAGTACCCCGACAACAGCGATCAACGGTACATCCTCGTTCCCGGGATCGACGCCCTCACCATGGACCTGCTCCAGAGCTACTCTGGTGGGGTGCACTATTCCGGCAGCAGGACCTTCAGCTTCATCCGGGCGGGTGAGTCGCGGAGCGGCAGCATCGGCTACACCATGTCGCAGGATTACGGGGACTATGCCACGTTGAAGATCGGCACCGGCTGGAGCGGCTGCTGGGAGGTGTACGTCAGCTCCCCCGTGGACTTCTCCGGCCCCGAGAACAAGGACGAGAACCTGGGCGCCGGCAAGGACAACCCCGACACAGAATTCGAGCGGGGCGGTGCCGGCACATGCTCCGGCCAGGGGCTGCCGGTGTTCGGCGTGAACATGTCCTACCTGAGCCTGGCCGTGGACGACACGGACCTGGCCTACCAGAGCTTCGGCCACCAGGTGGAGCTGCGCCGGGTGTGGAACATGCGCCCAAGCGAAACGGGGCTGTTCGGCAACGGGTGGTCCTTCGCCTATGCATCCACCCTGACCGCCCTGAGCCACACCTCCGGCGGGGCCGTGGTGAAGCTGGGCAACGGCCAGGGCTTCTCCTATACGGTCAGCGGCACCACTGGGCAGGGTACGGGCGAGCTCACGGTGAGCTACGCCTGTTCGGCCAAGGGACGCACCCAGCAGCTCACGGGCGTGCTGAACGAGGCCACGGGCACGGGCCACTACATCCTCCACGACAAGCAGGCCAAGCTGACCCGGCGCTACGACTACGTGGCACAGGACGGAACAGGGGCCTACGTCTACCGCCTGACCTCCATAACGGACCGCAACGGCAACGCCCTGACCCTGACCTACGACGGCAAGGGCAGCCTGGGCACCCTCATGGACGCCTCCGGGCGGGTCACCACGTTCGTGACGGACGTCAGCGGACGCTGCACCCAGTTCACCACCCTGGGCGGGCGCACCGCCTTCTTCCAGTACGACGCCGACGGCAACATGACCAAAAGCACTGACCTGGCCGGCAACGTGACCACCTACACCTACACCGCGGACAAATACATCGCCTCCATCACCACGGCGGGCAGAACCACGGCGTTCACCTACTCCACTTCCGGGCAGACGACCTACGTCTCCCAGGTCACGGACGCCAACGGAGCCGTGTGGCAGTACGGCTACGTCAGCCCGGCCATCAAGACCGTCACGGAGCCGGGCGGAGCGGTGCGCACCTACTCCAACTCCGGGGGCCGCACGACCCAGATAACCAACGCCTTGGGCCAGACAACGTACAGGAGCTATACCGCCCAGGGCATGCTCGCCTCTGAGACCGACGCCACGGGCCGCGCCGCCAGTTTCGAATACGACGGCGACGGCAACCCGACCAAGTGGACGGAAGCCGACGGCGGGGCGACCACGTTCACCTACGACGCCAACGGCAACATGACCGGCAAGGTCGACCCCATGGGCAATTCCTGGACCTACGGCTACGATGTCCGCGGCAACCTGACCTCCATAACGTCGCCCCTGGCCAGGTCCACGTCCATGGCCTACGACTCCAAGGGCTTGCAGACCAGCGCCACGCTGCCGGGCGGGGCCTCCCAGTCCTACCAGTATGACACCCACGGGAACCTCACCGACATCTTTGACCCCCTGGGCAACCGCACCCGCATCGCCTACGACACCGCGGGCCTGAACCGCGCCTCCCTGACCGACCCGGCGGGCAACACCACCAGCTTCATGTACGACGACAACCGCCGCCTGGTGATGCAGACCCATCCCGGCGGAGCCACGAACCAGTACGGCTACGACTGCTGCGCCATGACCAGCTCAATTGACGCCAACGGGCGCACCACCCTCTATGCCCGCGACGCCCTGATGAACGTCACCAGGATCACGGACCCCATGGGCGGCCAGACCCAGTTCACATACAACGCCAACTCCAGCCCCCTGACCGAGGTGAACCCACTGGGGCGGATACGCCAGTACACCTACGACAGCGCCAACAGGCTGTTCTCCGATACGGACCCCGCCGGGCGCACGGTGTTCTACGGGCGCGACGCGGCGGGCAGGGTCACCTCGGTCATGAACCCCAAGGGTGCGGCGACGACCCAGGAATACGGCCTGCGCGGCCAGTTGCTCAACGTGTTCGACCCCCAGGGCAACAACACGGCGAACTACACCATCAACGCCGCCGGACGCATCGTGGCGAAATACAACGGCCGCTCCCAGCTCTACATGCTGACCTACGACGCTGACGGGAGGGTCGTCACCAAAAAGCACGAAAACGCCGTGGCGGCGAGCTACGCCTGGGACCAGCAGGGCAGGCTGACCAGCCACTCCACCCCGGCCACCGGCACCGTGAACTGGACGCGCGACGCGGCGGGCCAGGTGACCATGACCCAGGACCCCGACGGCGCCAAGGGGCTCAACATCAGCTACGACTCCGCGGGCCGCGTCTCCGGCATCGGCTACCCCGGCGGCCTGAGCGTCACCTACACCCGCAACGGGCGCGGCTGGCCCACCAAGGTGGATTTCGGCGCCTATTCCGTCAGCCTGGGCTACGATGGAGAGGGCCGGGTCACCTCCGAAACGCGCTCCAACGGGATGAACACCACCTACGGGTACAACGCCACGGGCAAGCTGACCTCCGTGGCGCATCAGAGCGCGTCAAGGACTCTGGCCAACATCAGCTATGCCCGCGACGCCTCCGGCGCCATCGTCAGCGAGTCCGGCACCTGGCCCCTCACGCCGCGCGGGCCGGTCAAGCCCTTCCGGGCCACGTTCAACAACGCCGATTCCATGACCGCCTGGGGCACGGACCCGGCCACCGCCGACGCCGACGGCAACCTGACCGCCATCGCCGGGACGCGGGCCATGACCGCGGTCTACGACGTGGAGAACAGGCCCGTTTCCCTCGTGGCGGGCGGCGTGACGCGCCAATACAGGTATGACGCCCTCGGCAACCGCGTGTGGGTGGCCGCGGGCGGCGTCACCCGCAACCTGCACTTCGATCCCCGAGGCCGGGCGGCCTTCGAGACCGACCACACCGGCGCCGTGACGGCCTGCTACATCTACGACGACAACCGCCTCCTGGCTTCCGGCACGGCGGCGGGCGGGTTCGTGTTCCACCATTACGACAAGACCGGCAACACGCTGGCCCTCACGGACGCCTCCGGGGCCACCGTGGGCGCATACGCCTACGGGCCCTATGGGGCCGTGGTCGCGCACACCGGGCGCTCCACCCCCTTCACGTATGCGGGCGCGTACGGGGTGATGGACGAGGGCGCGGATTTCTTCCTCATGCGCAACCGCTACTACGACGCGCAGGCCGGGCGCTTCCTGCAGCGCGACCCCATCGGCTTCGAAGGCGGGATAAACCTCTACCGCTATGCGGAGGGCAACCCCGTGCGCTTCATCGACCCCCTGGGCCTGCGCTCCGACGAGGGCATCTTCAAGGGCGACTACGAGCATATGTCCCAAAACGGGAAGATGGTCTTTGAGCCCAACGCGTATCAGCGCCAAATGTGGGACGACTTCAAGACTGCCGCGGACGTCACGTTGAGCTCCAAGGGCGGGATCGTGTCGGCGGTCTACCTGCCGTACAAGCTGATGTACATCAACCAGACCGCCCCCCCCAGCCAGCGCTTCGCCGAAGGGATGTTCGAGATGGGCAAGGCCCTGCTCGGCGGAGTTTACGGCGTCATGGCCGACATATTCACTGCCGGACAGGACACAAACATGAAGCGGGTGAAAGAAACTGAGGATGAATGGCGCCGGACGCAGCAGTTCTGGTGCCCGAAACGCTGACGGCGCTCTCACGACCACCAGAAGCGCGCCTTGACGTTATACGGCCCGCCTGCCATCCGTGTCAGGCGGGCCGGTTGCGCCCGCCACCCGGCAGGGGAAATGGACGCCTGGGAGCGCATCGGCACGTCCACATTCGTAGGCGGTCCCAACGCGCGATTGCCCGACGGCTGGACGGCTCATTCCCGGGCAGGCGGGTTTCAGGTGGTCCCGTTCTGGATGCGATGGACACCCGCGAGCCCTGCGCGCCCGATGCAAAAGCCCGCGCCGCTTTACGACGGACCTGCTCGATTCCGGCCCGAAACAACCTAGCCTGAAAGAGGGGTTGACCACCCCGCAGCCCTTGTATATCAAGGCTCCCTGTCGAGTCGCCAGCGTAGCTCAGTTGGTAGAGCAGCTGATTCGTAATCAGCAGGTCAGGGGTTCGAGTCCCCTCGCTGGCTCCAGGAAAAACAAGGCCTTACCCTAAAATCGGGTAAGGCCTTTTTCTCTTTTGCTACCCCATTGCTACCCTGGCGACGGATTTAGGGAACAAGATTGCCCCCTGAAAGCAGGACAGGAATGCCCAAACAAGCATAACGTTTGGCCACGCCCATTTCCGTCGTATCGGGAGGGTCGGCCATGAGGATGGGCAACCTCAGCCAAGATGGCACCCAGCCGAACAAGATTCGATCTTTTCAGATTGATCCTCGGGATGACGCGCTTTGCTTGGAGTCAGACCATGCTCGTGAGGCAAAGGCTCAGGCCCCGCACCAGTTTCAGCCGCCAAATAGGACGGCATGGGACATAGCTCGTGAGGCCTACGAGAGAGTTGGCCATGCACAAGGCACTCTTCCGGGCGTTCCCGTCACTCCAAAAGGTACGGCTCCCATGGGGAACAAACTCGCCCGAACTCCGCTTTTCGCACCGATCAAGCGCGGACGACGGAAGATCCACGACATGGTTCGGCTACCTTCTCCTGGAGGCATTTCGCTCTGGTATTTCGGCAAGCAATTGGACGTTAGCGACCAAGACACATACCTGACCGCGCTTATGCTGGCGAAAGGCGTTGCCTCGGATACTCCGATCAAAATCAATCGTACGGAGTTTTTGCGCCTCCTGGGAAGAAAGATAGGCGGGTCAGGCTTCAAATGGCTTGAGCAAAGTTTTGCGCGCATCTCCACCGGACGTCTGTTCTATGACACACCTGATGAACAGGGCAGCACCCCGCTGATTGGCCCACTGAGGTACGACAAGGGTGCAGAAGAATACTATTTCACGATACCCGCCGATTCACTCCGAGCCTTCGGGGTCAAGTCATTCGGATATGTTGATATGGAGAAGCGGCGACAGATCGCGAACAAGGCCGAGCTTGCAAAGTGGCTACAGTGCTACGCTGTGAGCCATGCCAAGGGGGAGCACAGGGTCAGCGTGGCGAATCTCAAGGCGTGGTGTGGACATGAGGGGAGAGTCAGGGACTTTCGAAACTATTTGGCGACTGCGCTGGCCGAACTGGTTCGAGTGGGCATCCTTGGTTCTTGGGGATTCTATGAAGACAATGGAAAGATTAAATGGTTTCGGTGAGATAAATCGAGCGCGGAGCTATGCCAACAGGATGTTGGCATAGCTCCGCAAAACGTTGGCACTACACCGCGCCTATGGGCATAGCTCCGCGCTATATTGGCATAACTCCGCAGAAAACGTCCGGGAAGCCTTGTCATTCCTGACTTCTCGACCTCTTAACCTGGTTTTAACCAGTAAGAATAAGAAGTGACGCCTCAAGCCCACTCAGAACACAGATGTGGAGGGATTATCCTGCCCCCGGTTTGGTGAGCGGTTGCGCTAACTTAGTTTTCGTGGCTGATTCCGATGAGGAGGTCGGCCATGAAACGACGGAAGTGGACCCCGGAGCAGAAGGCTCTCATCGTGCTCGAAGGCCTTCGAGGACGGCCAATCGGCGAGCTGTGCAACGAGCACGGCATTTCCCAGGCTCAGTATTACCAGTGGCGCGACCGCTTTCTCGGCAATGCCCACCGCGTGTTCGAGACGGCCACTGTGGACAAGCGCACCCAACGGCTTGGGTCTGAGAATGCCAAACTCAAGGGATTGGTCGGCGAGTTGACCTTGGAGTTAAAAAAAACGGACGGTTGGCCGTGAAACGGCGCGGCTCTTACGCCAAAGTCGCCGCCCGAAACGCCGACCTTCTGGACCGTATTCGCTCGCTCAAGGCTGATCACCCGTTCTGGGGCTACCGGCGCATATGGGCTCATCTACGCTTCGTTGATGAGCTGGCCGTCGGCAAGAACCGAGTGCACCGGCTTATGAAGGAGCACGGGTTGACGGTGCGGAGCAATCAGCTGCTCAAGGCCAAGCGCAAACCGACCGGCAGCAAGCCCAGGCCCACCAGGCCGAATCAGTGGTGGGGCATCGACATGACCAAGGTCATGATCGAAGGCTTCGGCTGGGTCTACGTGGTGATCGTGCTGGACTGGAACACCAAGAAGGTCGTTGGGCATTACGCCGGGTTGCAGGCCCGGGCTTGGCACTGGCTGGCGGCGCTGAACAAGGCCGTGAACCGCCAGTTTTCCGAAGGTGCGCGTGGGGCGGCGCTTAACTTGATGTCCGACAACGGCTGCCAACCCACATCGGTGAGCTTCATGAAGTCTTGCCGGATCATGGGCATCAACCAGGCGTTCACCAGCTACTCCAACCCCAAAGGCAACGCGGATACGGAGCGCTTCATGCGCACGCTCAAGGAAGAGCTGGTCTGGATCAACGAGTTCACGAGTCCTGGCGCCTTCTTGGAGTCTTTGGATCGCTGGATCGACGGCTACAACGCCAACTATCTGCACTCGACCCTTGGCTACAGGTCGCCAGAGGCCTTCGAGGCAGAACAACTCAGCCGCGAGACTCAATTAGCGGACGCTTGCTAAACAAGGGGCAGTACAAGCGGCCAGAGGATTTCGTTGCCGAAGCCCTGGTAGATCCTGCTGACCTCCTTGCGCAACGTCACTGGCCGCAGCAGCTAGCCCGCATCGTGGGAGAAATCCCGGCACAGCCTGGCCATGCCCTTTTCGTTCGCTCCCGGCCACCCGATCAACTGTCCTCCAGGTCCTTGAGGACCGGGGCCATGGCGGTCACCAATCTCCCGGCGCCCTGTTTCTGGACCACCCCGCCCTCTTCGCGCACGACGCGCACGGGCAGGCGGTTGGACACCACAATGGGGCGTTGGTCTCCGATCTGGAAAAGTGTCATCGGCTTGCTCCGCCCGAGAAGGTTCTCCCGGTGAAACGGCCGAACAGGGCCAAGAGTTCCTGGGGGCTTGATCCGGTACCCGGCGGCGGTCGGTGCGGGGCTCGCTGCGGACGAGCACTCCGATCCCCACTCGCCGAGGGTCAGGGATGCGTCCTCGTTGTCAGGAGAATGCAATCCAGTGCCGCCGCATCCGAATCAATGCGGCGATTTCGGCTTGACCCAGCTCATTGCGAACCGAGTTTGAGCGCGCGGAGGCGGAGGGCGTTGGTCAGCACGGAGACCGAACTCATGCTCATGGCCGCAGCCGCGATCATGGGGCTGAGCAGTATCCCCATGCCGGGAAACAGGACCCCGGCAGCGACGGGCACTCCAACCGCATTGTAGACGAAAGCGAAGAACAGGTTCTGGCGAATGTTGCGCATGGTTGCCTGGCTCAGCCGCCTCGCCCGGACTATGCCCCGCAGGTCGCCCTTGACCAGAGTCACCCCGGCGCTCTCCATGGCGATGTCGGTGCCGGTGCCCATGGCGATGCCTACATGGGCCGCCGCCAGGGCAGGGGCGTCGTTGATTCCGTTGCCCGCCATGGCCACGGAATGCCCCTGGCTCATGAGCTCCCGGACCTTTTCCGCTTTCTGATCCGGGAGCACTTCGGCCAGTATCTCCTCGATTCCGAGCTGCCTGGCAACCGCCTGGGCCGTGGCCAGGGAGTCGCCCGTGAGCATGAAGACCCGCACTCCCTCCTGGCCGAGTACCCTGACGGCCTCGACCGAACTCGGCTTGACCGGGTCCGCCACGCCCAGAAGCCCGGCCGGTTCGTCATCCACAGCAAGATAGACCACGCTGCGCCCCTGTTCGCGCAGCTTCCGGGCTTCTTCTTCCAGCCCGCCGATTTCCACGTTCAAATCCGTCAGCAGGGGGCCGTTGCCCAGGGCAACCCGCCTGTTCTCGATAAGCCCGGTCACGCCCTTGCCAGAGACGTATTTCCAATCCTTAACGGCTGCCGGAGCCACGCCTTGTTCCCTGGCATGGTCCAGAACGGCTTGAGCCAGCGGGTGTTCGCTCTCGCGTTCCAGGCTGGCGGCCAACCGGAGTATCTCCTCCTCCTTGAGATTCCCAAGGGATATGATCTCCGTCAGCCGTGGTTTGCCTTCGGTCAGGGTCCCCGTTTTGTCCACCACCAGAACGTCCACTTTCCTGAGGGTCTCGATGGCCGTTGCGTCTCGGAAAAGCACGCCCATGCTAGCCCCTTTGCCTGTGGCCACCATGATGGACACGGGCGTAGCCAGGCCCAACGCGCAGGGGCAGGCGATGATCAGCACCGAGACGGCGGCTACCAGCGCATGGGATAGCCTCGGCTCCGGCCCCCACAATATCCAGGCCAGGAAGGCCGCTGCCGCCACGCCGATGACCGCCGGAACAAAATAGCCCGATACGGTGTCCGCCAGTTTCTGTATCGGCGCGCGGCTGTGTTGCGCATCGGACACCATGGCCACTATCCGGGCCAGCAGGGTGTCGGAGCCCACCTTGACGGCCTCCATCACCAGGCTGCCCGTACCGTTGACGGTGGCCCCCACCAACGAGTCCCCGCGTGCCTTGGCCACCGGAACCGGCTCTCCGGTGATCATGGATTCATCCACCCTGCTCTCGCCTTCTAGAACGGTTCCATCCACAGGCACCTTCTCTCCCGGCCGCACCCTGAGCCGGTCGCCGACGGCGACCTCCTCTAAAGGAATGTCCACCTCGGAGCCGTCTGACCCGATACGCCGGGCCTTGGCTGGGGACAACTTGAGCAGGTCCCGGATGGCCGCCCCGGTGCGGTGCCTTGCACGCAACTCCAACACCTGCCCCGCGAGGACCAGGGCCACGATGACCGCCGCGGCCTCGAAATACACCTCGACCAGGCCGTCATGGCGCATGCTGGCGGGAAAACTGCCCGGAAAAATCATGCCTGCCAGGCTGTAGACATAGGCGACCGCCACGCCCAGGCTGATCAGGGTGAACATGTTGAGGTTGCGATTGAGCAGAGAATTCCATGCGCGCTGGAAAAAGGGCCAGCCGGCCCAGAAAACCACCGGCGTGGTCAGAGCCAATTCGACCCATTGGCGAGTTTGCGGCTGGAGCGCCCCGGCCACCGGGCGCCCGGGGATCATGTTGCCCATGGATAATACAACTACGGGCAGCGCCAGGCTGGCGGCCACCACGAACCGCCGTTTCATGTCCCGGTATTCCGAATCGGGCTCTTCCTCCTTGGTTGGCGTGACCGGCTCCAGAGCCATGCCGCATTTTGGGCACGTGCCGGGAGCGTGCTGGCGTATTTCAGGATGCATGGGGCATGTGTACTCGACGCCCCCTGAGGCGGGATGGCCGTTAGGTTCCTGAGCTTGGGCTGACATTTTCGCCTCCTTCATCTTCCGGGAAGGGCAAAATGCAGAAAACCCCATTTACCACGATTTTCGGTAGCCGGAAGGCATCTGTTTGCTTGTGATCCATTCACTGGCCGCGTCCAGCCCGGATACTTTGGCAATCCTATTTCTCCCTCGGCCACAGGACGGACATGCCGCACGCAGCACAATCATTTCCAAAGTCCCGACCCACGCTTGCGGAATCGTAACTCACGGCCTGGCGGCAACGCTGGCGGCTCGTTCAACGCTGACGGCGGAATCGGGCGTTCGACCGGATCGGAACTGTTCAGGATCAACTGTTCGCCGTAGTGCATGATCCGCATCGGGCCCGAGCCCAGCGTGAGCCGGTAGGTGGCGGCGTTTGCTGCCACCTCCACCCGGATGCTGGTGTCGCGGTACACGATGCAGAAAACCAGTGATATGAGGTGCTCCGGCAGGCGCGGGGCGAACGACAATATACCCGCGTGATCCCGCATGCCGCCGAAACCATTGACCAATGCGATCCACGTTCCTGCAAGAGATGCGACATGCAGTCCATCCCGAACATTATGATTTATATCATGCAGATCAATGAATGCGGCTTCTGCCGCATATTCCAGCGCAAGGCGGAGATACCCGACCTCGGCGGCCATCACAGCCTGCGTGCATGCTGACAGGGACGAATCCTGAACGGTGATCTTGTTGTAATACTCGAAATTCCGCTGCTTTTGGTTCTCAGAGAACGCATTGCCGCAAAGTTGCATGGCCAGAACGAGATCAGGCTGTTTCACCACCTGCTTTCTGTACAGATCAAAATACGGGAAATGCATCATGAGTGGATACTGTTCCGGTTTTGTCCCGGCGAAATTCCACATCTCATGGTCGGTGAAGCCTTCCGCCTGCGGATGTACGCCAAGACGTTGATCGTAAGGGATGTACATGTTCCCGGCGGCGGCGCGCCAATCCGCCATTTCCCCGGGCGTCACCCCGAGCTCGTTCGCCCTGTCCTGGTGACGCTCGCACGCGTCGGCCGCGCCTGCGAGGTTCCGTGCCGCCATAAGGTTGGTGTAGACATTGTTGTCGGCAAGGGCGCTGTATTCGTCGGGGCCGGTCACTCCATCGATCCGAAAGCGTCCGTGCGGGTCGTGGTGCCCGAGGGAATGCCAGAGCCGGGCGGTCTGCACGAGGAGTTCCACCCCGATTTCACGTTCGAAATTCTCGTCGCCTGTCGCATTGACATGGCGGATCACCGCGTCGGCGATGTCCGCGTTGACGTGAAACGCGGCTGTCCCCGCTGGCCAATACCCCGAGCACTCCTCGCCGTTGATGGTGCGCCATGGAAAGGCCGCCCCGGCCAGGCCCAATTCCACGGCCCGCCGCCTCGCCGCCTCGATGGTCGAGTGGCGCCAGCGCAGCGTATCGGCCGCGGCACCCGGCATGGTGTAGGTCAGCACAGGCAGGATGAACGTCTCAGTGTCCCAGAACGAGTGGCCATCGTAACCGTTTCCCGTCAGCCCCTTCGCGGGAATGGCGCGCCTCTCGGCCCGCGCACCCGCCTGGAGCACATGAAACAGCGCGAAGCGCACAGCCTGCTGCAGCCCGGGGTCGCCCACTATCTCGACATCGGCGCGCTCCCAGAAATCATTGAGGAATTGGCGCTGGCCTTCGAGCAGATCGTCCCATCCGGTCTGGCGCGCCGCGGCTAGGGCGGCGGCCACCTGGTCGCGCAGAGCGGGCACGGTGCGCTTGGACGACCACCCGTAGGCCACGAGCTTGACCAGGCGCAGGCGCTCTCCCGGCTTGAGCCTGTCCGTGACGACGATGCGGGCCGAGTCGGCCGTGGTCTCCGTGGCCACATGCGCTTCGGAAGTTCCCGTGACGGTATGATCCATCGCCGCCGCAATGTGCAGCCCGCTCTTGCGGGTGCGGTGGATCAGCACGGCCCCCGCATCGCGCGACTGGTGATCCACGGACTCCAGAGGTGATTCGAGCGCGCTGGAAACGCGGGGATCTCCCTCGACGGAAGGCATCTGCTCGTTGGCGACAAGCTCGGACTGCACGACAATGCTGGCGGGCCCGTCCAGCGGTTCAACCTCGTAGCATATGCCGACGACCGCCCGATGCGTGAAGGAGACCAGCCTGAGCGAGGTCACGCGCACCGTTTGGCCCGCCGGAGAGGTCCATTCCACTTTCCGCGACAGGGTTCCGGCGCGGAAATCGAGCACACGGTCATGGCTGCTGAGGGTGCCGTAGCGCACATCGAAAGGCTCGTCATTGACGAGTAGACGCATCAGCTTCCCATTGGCCACATTGACGAGCGTCTGGCTCGACTCCGGCAAGCCATATTGCGGCTCGGCGTACGGCAGGGGACGCAGTTCGTAAAATCCGTTCAGGTAAGATCCCGGCAGTCCATGGGGTTCACCCTCGTCAAGGTTGCCCCGCAAGCCGATGTGGCCATTGGAAAGCGCGAAGAGCGATTCGCTCTGAGCTAGTTGGCCGAGGTGCAGTTCCGTCTCGTGAAGAGCCCAGGGCTCAAGGCGGAATGCCGGGTGCAGGATCATTTCGCCTCCAGGAGCTCGGCAAGGTCGTTAACGACGATGTCCGCGCCGTGCGCGCGCAGTTCGCGGGCCTGCCCCATGCGGTCCACGCCGACGACGAACCCGAACTTGCCCGCGCGGCCCGCGGCCACACCGGCGAGCGCGTCCTCGAAGACCGCCGCCCGGGCGGGTTCGACGCCGAGAGCCCGGGCCGCCGCCACATAAGTGTCCGGGGCCGGCTTGCCCGGGAGGCGCCGCTCCCTGGCCACGATGCCGTCGATGCGGGCATCGAACAAATCTGCGATGTCCGCCGCCTCGAGCGCCTCACGGCAGTTCGTGCTCGACGAAACCACGGCGGTGCGAAGCCCGGCGGACTTGACCGCGCGCACATAGCGCAACGAGCCGGGGTATGCCTCCACCCCCCGCTCCCTCAATAGGGAGAGGAAAATGCCGTTCTTGCGCGTTCCCAGCCCCTGGACGGTTTCAGCCGCTGCCGGATCGCCCTCACTGCCTTCGGCCAGCTCAATGCCGCGCGAACCGAGAAAGGACCGTATCCCGTCGGCGCGCGGCTTGCCGTCGACGTATTGGTCGTATTCGCCGACGGCATCAAAGGGGACAAACGATTGGCCGCTCGCCCGGGCGCGGCTGGAGAGAAAATCGTCGAACATCCGCTTCCAGGCCTCGGCATGAAGTTTCGCCGTTTCTGTGAGCACGCCGTCCAGGTCGAAGAGGCAGGCGCGGATGCCCCCGGGCAAGCCCAGTCTGGCCTCATCCATGTTCAGCCCCCATGCGCGGCGCTCCGCCCGGCTGCGCGGCGCCCGCACGCGTCATGATCCGAAATGACCGCGTCTCTCTGCCCATGGAATTCCCATTCTCCTACCGCCGCCCAGCGCGGCGGAGAGCCGATGGCAGAACAGCCCACGGGCCTCAAGGGCATGGAAAATCGAAGTTCCTTGTGCCCGGCCCGAAAGGCCTCCCGGAGTTTCCCAGAACAAAAGGGGAACCAGCCGCCATGTCTCGGCCACACTCCATGCGGCGCGGCAGTAAGTCTGACAGCCCGGCGGACAGATTTAGATTCTTAACAATTTAGCTGAAACCGGCAGGTAGGCAAGCACAAAAGACCACAGTGATCGATGCCATCCCGGACACACCCGCACGGGTTCGTCAACAAGCCCTGCCGCGCGGTCCAGGGAAAAACATCGCAAACATGATGATGTAACCATGAGTTGCATGGCAAGCCGAGCATAGCCAGCCGAATGCTTTGGCTGTTCGCCTTGCGTTTTGCCCTGTGTTGCGTGATGGGGGTAAAAGACCCATCAGATTACAAACTGCCCGCCGCATTTGGGCCAGGAAACGAACGCGGCCATCTTACGGGGTCCAAAAGGCCGCAACCGGCACTCCCGGCCAGCCGGCGTTCTCAACGGCGTGAAATCGCCGTTCGCGGCACGGGCTTCATCCGCGCAGGAATTCAATGCCGCGTGCAAACCATGAAAACCGCATCCTGAGCCGTGCGACATGCTTGGAGGCATCGTGGGTTTCTTTCCGCTGGTCAGCATCATCATCTCGCTCGCGGCCGTCTCGAGCTATCTCAATTTCAGATACGTCAAACTGCCGACCACTATCGGCGTCATGCTGGTGAGCCTGGTCGCCTCACTCCTGATCGTGCTTGTTGGCCCATACGCCCCCAATTTCCACCAACAGGCGGCCACGCTGGTTTCACAGGTCAATTTCGACCAGGTCGTCCTACATGGCATGCTCGCGTTTCTGTTGTTCGCAGGCTCCATAAACGTGCAGATCGAGGACCTGGGCCGTGAATGGCTGCCCGTCTCACTGCTCGCCATTGTCGGGACGCTCATCTCCACCACCGTTGTCGGCGGTTCGGCGTGGCTGCTGCTTGGCTGGCTGGGACAGGGAATTCCCTTGATGCACGCGCTGCTGTTCGGCGCGCTGATTTCGCCCACAGACCCGATAGCAGTGCTGAGGATCATGAAATCCGTCCGCGCCTCCCGCCAGCTGGAAGTGCAGGTGACCGGCGAGTCCTTGTTCAATGACGGCCTGGGCGTTGTCGTCTTCCTGCTCCTGCTGCAGCTCTCCGGCCAGGACGGATCGGGCCAAGGGGCGGCGCCTCTCTCGATTGATCCCTGGCAAGTGGGGATGCTGCTGCTCAAGGAAGTGGGCGGCGCACTGGTGCTGGCGCTGGCGGCTGGAGTCGTCGCGTATCACATGCTCAAGCGGGTCGATAACTACAAGATCGAAGTGCTGCTCACACTCGCCCTGGCCATGGGGCTTTACGCGCTGGCGGATGCGCTGCATTTTTCCGCGCCGATAGCAGTCGTGGCCGCCGGGCTCTTCGTTGGAAACCGCGGGCGGGCATTCGCCATGACGGAGCAGACGCGGGAACACGTCGACACTTTCTGGGAGCTTATTGACGATATTCTCAACGCGGTTCTCTTTCTGCTGATCGGGCTGGAGATTCTCGTGCTGCCGATCGAGCGCGAATGGCTGGTGGCCGGCGCCCTCGTCATACCGATCGTGCTGGCGGCGCGCTGGCTGAGCGTTGCGGGAATCATGGGGCCGCTCGGCTGGGTCACGCCCCAGTCGCGCGGTGCGATTCCGGTGCTGACCTGGGGCGGTTTGCGCGGAGGCATTTCAGTTGCCATGTCGCTTTCCTTGCCGGTCAGCGACTCACGAAGCCTGATACTGACCCTCACGTATCTCGTGGTTTTGTTTTCCATCCTCGTCCAAGGCTTGACTGTGGGCTGGGTGATCCGAAAGACCAGCGATCTGGAGCCGCCCGGCATTTTTCCCGATTGAGGCGAGGGCGGGCAAATGGCCGCTCAAGCCCGAACGTCTGCCTGACGCCATCCGAAAGCAGGCGGCCCGGGCGGACGCTTGGCCGACAGATTGCCAACATGCGGAGTTGCCCTTCCCGCCCGCCAGAAGGCTCCGGCTGCTTCAGGGCGGAGGCGCCCCCCGGCCTTCCTGGCCGGAACACTCCAGGAGCACCCCTTCCGGCGGTCTCACCCTTCCGGCGGTCTCACCCTTCCGGCGGTCTCACCCTTCCGGCGGTCTCACCCTTCCGGCGGCTCGCGGATTGTCATAACCCGCCGTGCACTTCGGCCATCGGCATCCTCTCGGGATTGGAAATCCAGGATTATTGGTTGACCTGCCTCCGAAAACCGCTAGTAAAGTTGATGGTGAAGTATTCATCGAACCGGAGGCTTCCCAGGAATGAACCATACTTTCAAATTAAAGAGCTGTTCCTACTCCGTTTCCTGGACGATGAAAACATCAAGAAGGTGCAAACTATAATCGATGATGCGGGCGTAAACTCAGGAAATCCATACCGGCCGGCATAGCGCCGAAATGAGGCCCCCCATGGCACAAGACAACCGCAAACTGAGCAGGCGCGAATTCTTGCGCCTGGGCGGCGGAATGTATGCGGCCATCGGGTTCGGGATCAAATATCCGCAAAACCTCGTCCCCTTCATAGTCCCCCCGGACCAGGTGGCCCCGGAGGGCTGGAGCCATTTCGCCACGACGTGCCGGGAATGCCCCGCCGGTTGCGGTATGCTTCTCTCTCACCGGGATGGCCGCGTGACGAAGGCCGAAGGCGCCCCGGGGCACCCCGTCGGCTACGGCGCGTTGTGTCCTCGGGGGCAGTCCTCCGTGCAGGGCCTCTACGACCCCGACCGACTGCGGTCGCCGCACGTAAAGTCCGAGAAGGGGTTGAGCGTCCCCGCAAGCTGGGAGCAGGCCATCCCGGCCCTGGCCCAACGCCTGAAAAGCAAAGCTGGCCGGGTGTTCGTGCTCAGCAAGCTGGAAACTGGAGCCTTGGCCGAAATCCTGAACCGCTTCGCCCATGCCTTCGGCGGAAGCGCCCTCTTCTGGGAGCCGTTGGGTTATGCCCCCCTGTTGCGAGCCCACAAGGCAGTGTTCGGGCGACCCGTCATCCCCCGCTACCTAATCGACCGCTGCGACTTTCTGCTGGGTTTCGGTGCCCAGTTTCTGGAGACATGGGTCTCAAACGTGGAATATGCCCGGCGCTTCACCGAAATGCACACACGGGCAAACACACCGGGACGTTACGTGCATGTGGGGCCGCAGTTCTCCATGACCGCGGCCAACGCGGATATTTTCGTGCAGGTTCCGGCCGGAGCCGAGGCCGACGTGGCCTTGGCCCTGCTCAAAATCATTTTCGAGCGCGGCTGGGGCGCACCCGGCAGCGAAGCCCTCGCAGCCTTGGCCGCCCCTCTGACTGAAGGAATCAGGCCCGAGGCGATGCCCCTGCCCGATGCGTCCCGCCGCCTGGAGGTCCTGGCCCGCGAGTTCGCACGCGCCCCGACCAGTCTGGCCTTGCCCGGCCCTCTGGGCGCACGCGGCCCCCTGGCCGAGCGCCTGGCGCTGGCCGCCGGGCTGCTCAACAAGGCCTGCGGCAGGGACGGCCAGACCCTGGATTTTTCCCGGCCCCACGCCCTGGGCGGCGCAGCCTCGGACGCCGAGTTGGACGAACTCCTCTCTGGTCTGACTCCAGGCGACATCGTGATCCTCCATCAGCTGAACCTGGCCTACACCCGGCCTGAGCTGATCGACAAACTGCGACGTGCCGGCGTCATCATCAGCCTGACGGTCATGCACGACGAAACGAGCGCCCTGGCCGACTGGGCGCTGCCTGTGGATTCCCCCCTGGAATCCTGGGGCGACTACGAACCCGTGAAGGGGCTGACCGCCTTCATGCAGCCTTCCATGGCCCGGCTGCACGACTCCCGATCAGCGGGAGACATCCTGCTTGCCCTGGCCCGGGCAGCTGGGATTCCGCTGGCCCGCCGGGAGGGTCGGCCGCCTGAGGAGGATTTCCGGGCCTGGCTGGACGGCACCTGGAAAGAGCTGTTCGACGCAGCCGGGGTGGCCGGTTCCTTCGAGGAAGCCCGCCAGGAGGCCTTGGGCCGGGGCTGGCTGGAACTCCCCGCAGCTGCGGCCACCGCCGATACGGGCAAGGCCGCAGGGCTGCCGTCCGGTCCATGGCAATCCCCCGAAACGGCACCAGGGCAGAATCCCTCGCAGGAGTCAACGCCGGATTCGAAAGCCCCCCTGTTTCACCTTTTGGCCTGGCCCTCGATCTATTTTTACGACGGCAGCCTCGCCAACAGGGGCTGGCTCCAGGAGGCTTCCGACCCGGTCAGCGCGGTGGCCTGGGGGAACTGGCTGGACATCCACCCCATGAGGGCCGCCGAGTTGGGCATAGCCGACGGGGATCTGGTGGAGGCCGCATCCGCCACAGGCGCGGTGCGCGTTCCGGCGCGCCTCACGAGCGGGGTGGCCGCCAACGCCGTAGCCCTGGGGCTGGGACAGGGCCACACGGGCCTGGGCGAGACGGCCCGGGGCGTGGGAGGCAACGCCTACGCCCTGCTCGGGCCTGTCGATCCGGGACGGTTGTTCGCCGGGGTGAGCGTCAGGAAGATCGGGTCCGCCTTTCCCGTCACGCCCCTGGCCACCAGCGAGCAGCACGGGCGGGACCTGTTGCGCTGGACCAGCGTGTCGGAAGCGGCGTCGGGCAAGGCCGCCGACGAGATCACCATGCCTCTCCCCTCCGGCTACAAACGCAGCAGGGACCTCTACGGCGGGCACGAACACGCGGTGCACCGCTGGGCCATGGCCGTCGACCTCAACCGCTGCATCGGCTGCGGCGCCTGCAGGGTGGCCTGCTACGCCGAGAACAACATCCCAGTGATGGGGGCCAAGGTCGTTTCCATGGGGCGGGAGATGGCCTGGCTCAGGATAGTGCCATACGCGCACCCCGAACGCCCCGGCAGGCTGGGTTTCCTGCCGCTGCTCTGCCAGCACTGCGACGCGGCCCCGTGCGAACCTGTCTGCCCGGTCTTCGCCTCGGTCAACAACGAGGAAGGGCTCAACGCCCAGATCTACAACCGCTGCATCGGCACCCGCTACTGCGCACAGAACTGCCCCTACAAGGTGCGCAAGTTCAACTGGTTCGACGGGAGCTGGCGCTCCCCCCTGCATTGGCAGCTCAACCCCGAGGTGACGGTTCGGGTCCGGGGGGTCATGGAGAAGTGCACCTTTTGCGTGCAGCGCATCCGCCTCGCCGAGTATCAGGCCCGGCTGGAGGACAGGCCCATCCGGGACGGCGACATCACGCCCGCCTGCATGCAGACCTGCCCGGCCGGGGTCTTCCTCTTCGGGGATCTGCGCGACCCGAAATCCGAGATATCCAGGCGCTTTGCCACTGACCCGAGGCGCTACCAACTCCTCCACGAGCTGAACACGAAATCAGCCGTGCTCTACCTCAAGCGGGTGGAGAACGACGCCCTGCTGCGGACCTGGGAGGAAAAGGCATGAGCGGCCTTACCCTGCGGGACGTCAACCGGGACACCCTCGAAGCCAGCCGCGCTCCGAAGCGGCGCAGCTATTGGCTGGCCCTGGCTCTCACCGCCGCTTCCTTCATCGGGCTGCTCGCCTCCCTGCTTTACCAGGCCAAGACGGGCATGGGCGTCACGGGCCTGAAGGAGCCCGTGAACTGGGGCCTGTACATCGGCAATTTCGTGTTCTGGGTCGGCATAGCCCACTCGGGCACGCTGATCTCGGCCATTCTCTTCCTGCTCAGGGCCCGCTGGCGCGATTCGGTCTCGCGCTCGGCCGAGGCCATGACCGTCTTCGCGGTCATGACGGCGGGCCTCTTCCCGCTGATCCACCTGGGGCGTATCTGGCGGTTCTATTACATCATCCCCTACCCGAGCCAACGTCAGCTCTGGCCCAACTTCGTGAGCCCCCTCATCTGGGACGAACTGGCCGTGGGCACCTACCTCATCGTGAGCACCATCTTCTTCGCGGTGGGCCTCATACCGGACGTGGCCGCGGCCAGGGACTGGTCCGAGGAGCACAGGGGGCCGCTGCACTGGAAGACCCGGTTGTTTTCCGCCATGGCATTGGGCTGGTCCGGGGCGGCCAGCCAGTGGCGGCACTACGAGCGGTCGTACCTGTTCTTCGCGGCCCTGGCCACGCCCCTGGTGGTGTCGGTGCATTCGGTGGTCTCCTGGGACTTCGCCATGGGCATCCTGACCGGCTGGCACACCACCATCTACGCCCCCTATTTCGTGAGCGGCGCGGTGCACTCGGGGCTGGCCATGGTCCTGCTGCTGGTGATCCCCATGCGCCGGATCCTGAAGCTCGAACGCCTCGTCCAGGACAAACACCTGGACATGTTGGCCAAGACCATCCTCGTGACCACCTTCCTCATGGCCTACTTCTACCTGGTCGACCCTTTCATCGCCTGGTACAGCGGCGACATCTACGAGCGGCAATTCATGCGCTGGCAGGCCATGAGCCAGATGGGGCTGATCTACTGGTCGCTCATGCCGCTCAACATCCTGCTGCCCGCGACCTTGGTCTTCCGCCCCCTGCGCCGCAGCAAATTCTGGCTCATGGCCGTCTCACTGGCCATAATCGCCGGGATGTACCTCGAACGGGTCATGATCGTCACCGGCTCCCCGGCCCACGACTTCATGCCCCACAACTGGGGCCACTACTTCCCCTCCTGGGTGGAGCTTACCATCACTGCCGGGTCGTTCGGATTCTTCTCCCTGCTGTTCCTGATCTTCTCCAAGCTCCTGCCGACGATGCCCATCGGCGACCTCAAGGCCGCGCTCGACGAAAGCCGGGTGGAGGCAGCGCCCGCCAGGGCGCCCCTCAAGCCGGTGGAGCCGGTGCCAGGCGGCATCCCCGGCGTCATGGCCGTCTACGACAACCCGGCGGCCCTGATCGAGGCCTGCTCCAGGGCGCTCTCGTCGGGTTACACACGTTTGGAGGCCTTCTCCCCCTACAAGATGCCGAAGCTCCAGGAGGCGCTGGGCACAACCGCGAGCCCCGTGCGGTTCTGGACCCTGGCGGGCGCGCTGGCTGGCTTCGCCGGGGGCTGGGCCCTGGCCCTGGGCGCGTCGCTGGTCAACAACCTGCTCGTGGGCGGCAAGGGGCCCTTCGCGTACGTCCCCTTCTGGATTCCCGGGGTGGAGATGCTCATCCTCTTCGGCTGCCTTTCGAACCTGGCGGCCGTGCTCTACTACGCCAAGCTGTACCGCTTGCGCCCGATTCCCCGTTACGACAGGCGCTTCAGCCGCGACCGGTTCGGGCTGTTCATAGCCGCGGCCGGAGCTCAAAGCGAGGAAGTGCGGGACTTTCTGGCAGGCAGCGGCGCGGAGGAAGTCCATGTCCACCACTAGCCCCAACTCAGCCCTCTTCGGGGAATGGACGCCCAGGCGCATCGACCTGGCTTGTGCCGTGCTCTTCGCCGCGGGCCTGTCGGCCTGGCTGCTGTCCTTGTCTTTCGGCGGCCCCCCCGCCTGGCGGGCCCTGCTCACGAACTTTCTCTACTTCACGCCCATGGCCGGGAGCATGGCCGTGTGGCCCGCAGTGGTCCAAGCCTCCAATGCCCGCTGGGCCGGCACCTACGATCGCCTGCCAGCCTCCGGCCAGGGATTCGCGCCGGCCTCCATGCTCATCCTGCTCGCCTTGTGGCTGTCAGCCGGAATCTGGGCGCCCTGGCCGGGCCGGACCTTCCGGCAGGGCTTCTGGCTGGATACAGATTTCCTTTTCGCCCGGGATATTATGGCCCTGGCCCTCTTCTGGGGGGTGGCCAGACATTACCAGCGGCGCCGGAAGCTGGGCCAAGGCAGCGTTGCTGGGCCGGTGCTGATCATCACCTATTGCTGCGTCTTCAGCCTGCTCGGCTTCGACTTGGTCATGGCGCTGACCCCGGAGTGGCGCAGCTCGCTGTTCGGCGGGTATTTCTTCGTGTCGGGGCTCTATGCCGGAGTGGCCGCCTGGGGCCTCATGGCCGCACTGCAGCCAGACCCGGATCCGCAGCGGCTGCATGACCTGGGAAAGCTGACCGTAACGTTCTGCCTGCTGACCACCTACACCCTGTACAGCCAGCTCCTGGTCATCTGGTACGAAAACCTTCCGGGGGAGACGAGCTTCGCGGCGGCGCGCCTCAATTTCCAGCCCTGGGCCGGGGTCGGTGTGGCGCTGCTGGCCGTGGTCTACCTGGGGCCCGTCGTCATGCTGCTGACCGGGCGGGCCAAGCGCAGTCCCCGGCTCCTGGGCGCCATATGCGCCCTGATTCTTCTGGGCCTCTGGGTGGAGCGCTGGTGGCTGGTGACCCCGAGCCTTCCGGGAGGCCCGCTCTTCGGCCTGGCCGATCTCGGCGCAGGGTCGGCGCTGCTCGGGCTGTTCTGCCACGGAATCCGGCGCGCGAGCCGTACATCACTGATCATCACGACGGGTGCGGAGAACCCATGAGCGCGGGACAACAGCCGAAAACCTGCCCGCAACGCCGCAACCGGCCATGGGGAGTGTTTCTCTCAATTACGGCCATCGCGCTCTTCGGGCTGACATGGTGGGGTTACCGGGGCATCCCGGAGGCTCCGTTGGGGCCGATCCAGCCGCTGCCGTTCAGCCACAGGGTTCACGCCGGGGTCAAGACGCTGAGCTGCCTGATGTGCCACAACACGGTCCAGGCTTCGGCTCACGCGGGCATCCCGCCGGTGGAGACGTGCATGCTGTGCCACTCCCGCATCATCATCACCTATCCCGACATTCAGGCCCTCCGGGCGCACTACTATGACCGGATTCCCCTGCTGTGGAACAGGGTCAACATCCTGTCGGACTTCGTCAAATTCAATCATTCCCAGCACATCAACCGTAGCGTGGACTGCGGGCATTGCCACGGCGACGTCAAGAGCATGGACAGGATCAAGCCGCCCCAGGAATTCAGGATGGGCTTCTGCATGACCTGCCACAAGGCCTACAACGCAACCCACGACTGCTTCACATGCCACCGGTAGGACGCACGCCATGACTGCCCTTTACGACAAAAACCAACGCGCCACCCTGGCCTTTCTGCTGGCCGGGGCCGTCTGGTTCGTGGTCGGCACCCTGTACGGCCTGGCTTCCGCCATCGACCTGGTCGCGCCGGAGACCTTCAACAACATCCCCTGGCTGGTCTTCGGCCGGGCCAGGGCCGTGCACACCAACACCGTGATCTTCGGCTTTTCGGCCAACATCCTCATCGGCTGCGGCCTGTATTACGCGCACACCCTGCTAAAGCCCCGGCAGTGGCCCGTGAAACTGGTCTGGGGCGCGTTCATCCTGTGGAACTTGGCCGTGCTCTCGGGTCCGTTCACGTTCTCCTTCGGCATCAGCCAGGGCCGGGAATACGCGGAGTACATCTGGCTGGCCGACGTCTCCATCATGCTCTCCATGCTTCTGATCACCGCTATTCTGGCCGTGGCCGTGCGAAGCCGGGAGGAGGAGACCCTCTACGTCTCCGTTTGGTATTTCGTGGGCACATTCCTGTGGATGCTCGGGGTCTACTCCATCGGCAACGTCATGTGGCGCCCCGAAACCGGGGCCATGCCGGGCATGGTGGATTCCGTGCTCCTGTGGTTCTACGGGCACAACCTGGTCGGGCTCCTGGTGACGCCCCTTGCCGTGGGGCTGGCCTACTACGTCATACCCCGGGTGACGCAGACGAAGCTCTACTCCTACACACTCTCCCAGATCGGCTTCTGGACGCTCGTGCTCTTCTACACCCACATCGGCAGCCACCACATTCTCCAGACCCCGATTCCCAACTGGCTCAAGGTGGCCTCGGTGGCTCACTCCGGCGCGATGGCCATTCCCGTCCTGACCGTGCTGGTCAACCTGTGGGTTACGGCCCGGGGAGCCGGGGGAAGGCTGCTCCGCGACCCCGCGGGCCGCCTCGTCCTGGCGGGCACCATCTGGTATCTGGTCACCTCCGTTCAGGGCGTGGTCCAGTCGTTCCCGTCCGTGCAGAGGGTGACCCATCTCGGCAACTTCAACATAGGCCACGCCCACATCGCCGTGCTCGGTTTCGGCGGATACATCGCCCTGGGCGGCCTGTGGCACATCCTGCCTTACGTCGCCCGCCGCCGACTCTGGTCGCGGCGGCTGGTCAACCTCCAGTTCGGCCTGGTGACGCTCGGCCTGACCGGGTTCCTGGCGGTGCTGACCATCGCCGGGCTCATCCAGGGGCAGGCCTGGCAGAACGGCGAGGTCGTCTACCGGGTGCTGCCCGAAATATTCCCCTACATGGCGCTGCGGGCCGCCTTCGGGCTCTCCATCATCGCCGGGGCCATCATCGGCCTGGTCAACGTCTGGATGACCCTGCGCCGGGGCGAACCCTTCGACCCCGCCGTGGAACCCCGGGGGCTCCTGCCATGAAAATGACCCCTATGCTCCTCTTCCTCGGGGGGCTGAGCGTGTTCTGGGCCGCCGTGCTGACCATGGTCTTCATGCCTGTCGCCATGATGCGCTCCTCACCCTCGGACATCTGGCGGCCCATGACCGCCGAGGAGAAGGAGGGGCTGAAGCTCTTCGTGGGCAACGGGTGCAGCTATTGCCATACGCAATTCATCCGCAACCTGGATTGGGGCCTCGGCGCAGAGCGCATATCCCAGAACGGCGACTACCACGATATCGAGCCAGCCATCATGGGGACCGAGCGCACCGGCCCCGACCTGGCCCAGGAGGGCGGCGAGCACCCCTACGACTGGCACCTGGCGCACTTCACCAATCCCCGCCACACCAGCCCGGTTTCGGTCATGCCATCATGGGAGTTCCTGGGAGAGGAGAACATCGGCAAGCTGACGGCCTACGTGCAGTTCGCGGGCATGAAGAACGCGGACTACAGGGTGGCCCGGCAGAAGTACTGGAAGGAGGTGAGCCGCGCGGCCTACGCCCAGGGGGTGGACCGTAACATCGAATGGCTGCACTCCCATGTGCCCGAGACCTGGCGCATGATGCCGAATCCCTATGCGGCCACCCAGGCGGGCCTGGAACGCGGAAAGAAGATGTTCCAGCAATTCTGCATCGGTTGCCACGGGCCCATCGGCGACGGCACTGGCCCAGCCGCGCCCTACCTGAATCCGCGCCCCCTCAACTTCACCGTGCTGCGCCGCCACCTGGTGGAGGAGCGCTACATCGGGGGAATCTTGTATTTCCAGATCATGAACGGGGTCACGGGCACGGCCATGCCCTACTTCAAACGCGCCCTGGAGTCGGAGAAAATCTGGGATCTGGCCAACTATGTGGCCGTCTCCTTCATGGGCTACACCGACGCGGGCATAGGCCCCAAGGGCATCGACGCGGCGTACGAACCTGCCTGGGAGAACAATTTCGAACCGCCCGACAAACTGGGCTTCAGCCACGGCAAGGGCGTCGGCAGACAGCCCACAGGCCCGGATGCCTCCGGCCAGGACGGGAGGTAAGGGATGCTGTACTATGAAATACTGCGCGGGCAATGGATTCTCGCGGCACTGGGCGGGGGGTTGGTCCTGCTGCTGACAGCCGTGATGAGCTACCTGGCCATCTGGCGGGAGCGGCCCGGCCAACCCGGTGATTGCGGCGGGGAGCACCCCGCACCGCTCAGCTTTCTCCAGGCCCTGCCCGCCGTGCTGCTGATGACGTATCTGGGCATAGCGATCTTCATGATGGCCTATTTCGCCGGAAAGATCGCCTCACCACCCAACTGGTAGGTGCAGTGTGGAAAAAGAACGCGAAATATACGAGGAGTATACTCCCACCAGCTCATGCACGGCCTGGTCGATTGTGCTAGGTGTCTCCTTCGCGGTCCTGGCTTTGGGCATGTTCCTGCACACCCGCATATCCGATCCGCCCAGGACATGGGATTTCGGAGCCCTGCCCGACACGCCCGCCGAATCCGTCTATTCCACCAACGAGCCGCAGGTGCGCGAACAGGCCCCCCTGGAAACCGAGGGCGTGCCCCGGCAACTGCCCGCCCTCCCCTGGGCCAAGCCGCTCAAGAAGCTCCCTCCCGAAGGCTACGAGCAGACGAGGAGGTTCAATGAATAGGGCCCTTCTCGTGCGGATGTGTCTCATCCCACTGGTGGCGGGCCTCGCGGCCTACCTCTACTTCCTCATGACCGGGCCGGACATGGCCGTGCAACAGGCCTTGCAATCCTACGATGCGCGAATGCCGGACCTGCCCCAAGGCTCGGTGCCCGCCAATTCCGGGCTGTTTTTCCCCTCCGAGCGCCAAGGAGGGAAGGCCGTGTTGCCGAACCACGCCCGGGGGAAGTTCGCGTATGACGCCTACTGTGTCTTCTGCCACGGAATTCTGGGCGACGGCGAAGGGCCGGTCGGCCAGAGCTATGTTCCGGCTCCCGGCGACCTGCGCACGGACAGGATCCGAGGCATGGACGACCAGGCTCTCCTGAAGGCGATGCTCACCGGCGCCGGACACGATCCTGTTCTCCACCGTGTGGTGCCGCCGGACGACAGGCCATCGCTGCTGTTGTATGTCCGGTCTCTTATCCAGGCGCGGCAGGCGGGCCAAGCGGGCCAGGCGAGACGGATACCGGAGCCAAAATCGGATTGATCTTTTCGATGCGCCTCCATATATCATAGGGCTTGGTGGAGTTTTCCTAAAATCTATCTGCATCGGGGGCTGCGCCATGAATACCGATCCCCTGCGGGAACTTGCCAGGCTCGTCCGCTACTACATTCTCACATCGAGCACCCGGGCCGGTTCCGGCCACCCCAGCTCCTCGCTCTCGGCCACGGAGCTCATGTGCTGCCTGCTGTTCGGAGGGGTGCTGCGCTACGATCCCGAACGCCCGGGCCTGCCCAACAACGACCGGCTGATCTTCTCCAAGGGCCACGCCTCGCCCCTGTTCTACGCGCTGTGGGCCACGGCCGGACGCCTCACGGAGGACGACCTCTCGCGCATGCGCACCTTCGACAGCCCCCTGCAAGGCCACCCCGTGGCCTCGACGCCCTTCGCCGAAGCCGCCACCGGGTCGCTGGGCCAAGGGCTGTCCATCGGCGTGGGCATGGCCCTGAACGCCAAATACGTGGACAAGCTGCCCTACCGGACCTTCGTGCTCCTGGGCGACAGCGAGATGGCCGAAGGCTCCCAGTACGAGGCCCTGCAGTCGGCGGCGCACTACAACCTGGACAACCTGGTGGGCGTCCTGGACGTGAACCGCCTGGGCCAGCGCGGCCAAACCATGTACGGGCACGACCTCCAGGCCTACGCGGCCCGGGTCGGAGCCTTCGGCTGGGAGACCATCCTGGTCCAGGACGGGCACGACCCCGCCCAGGTGCTCGAGGCCTACGGGCGAGCGGTATCCGCCGGGCGTCCGGCCATGATCATCGCCCGGACCCTCAAGGGCAAGGGCGTGTCCGTCATGGAGGACAAGGAAGGCTGGCACGGCAAGACCCTGGCCCCGGACCAGCTGGACGCGGCCCTGGCGGAGATCGGCCCGGTGGACAAATCGCTGCGCGGGGTGATCGCTCCCCCGGAAGACCTTGCGCCCACAAAAGAGGCCTCGGCGGCGGTGGCCCAGCCCTCGTACCCGCCGGGCAAGGCCGTCTCCACGCGCAAGGCCTACGGCAACGCCCTGGCCAGGCTCATCCCCGGTCACCCGGAGATGGTTGTCCTGGATGCGGAGGTCAGCAACTCCACCTACGCCGAGAGCGTCAAGGCCGTCCGGCCCGAGCGCTTCTTCGAGATGTACGTGGCTGAACAGAACATGGTGGGCGCGGCCCTGGGCCTGTCGCGGCGCGGCAAGAAGCCCTGCGTGTCCACCTTCGCGGCTTTCTTCACCCGCGCCTGTGACCAGATCCGCATGAGCCGCTACTCCGACGCGGACATCCTGTATTGCGGCTCCCACGCCGGGGTGTCCATCGGCGAGGACGGCCCCTCCCAGATGGGCCTGGAGGATCTGGCCATGTTCCGGGCCATCCTGGGCAGCGTGGTCCTCTACCCTTCGGACGCCATGAGCGCCGAACGCCTCGTGGAGGCCGCCCTGGAGCACCGGGGCATCACCTACCTGCGCACCACCCGTGGCGACACCCCGATCCTCTACGGGCCGGAGGAGCGCTTCCCCATCGGCGGCAGCAAGGTGCTGCGCCAGAGCGGCAAGGACGCGGCCACCATCGTGGCGGCGGGCATCACCCTGCACGAGGCCCTGGCGGCTGAAGAGATCCTTGCGGGGCGCGGCGTGGCGGTGCGCGTGATCGACTGCTACAGCGTCAAGCCCCTGGACACGGCGGCGCTGGAACAGGCGGCCAGCCAGACCGGGCTGCTGGTCATCGTGGAAGACCACCACGCCCAGGGCGGGTTGGGAGAGGCGGTCTGCGCCGCCCTTGCCGGGTCGGGGACGAAGGTCGTCACGCTCGCGGTGCGCAGGATGCCCCGCAGCGGCAAACCGGCCCAGCTTCTGGAATACGAGGGAATTTCCCGGGAGGCCATCGTCGCCGCCGTAACTTCCAATCTGTGAGGCAAACATGCGACCGGACGGACTCAAGACGCGCATTTTTCTCGACAGCGGCGACCCGGCCGAGACTAGGCAGATCCTGGACCTGATCGGCTTTCTGGACGGGCAGACCACCAACCCCTCCCTGATCGCCAAGAACCCTGAAGCCAAGGAGCGCAAGGCCAAGGGCCGCCCCTTCGATCCGAAGGAAGTCTGGGCTTTCTATCGTTCCGTGGTGGGCGAAATATCAGGGCTCATCCCCGAAGGCTCGGTGTCCATCGAGGTGTACGCCGATGCCGCCACAGGCACCGAACGCATGCTGGAGCAGGTCCGGGAGTGCTCAACCTGGATACCCAACGCCCACATCAAGCTGCCAACCAACGCGCCCGGGCTCCTGGCAGCGAAGCAGGCCACGGCGGCGGGCCACAGGGTGAACATGACCCTGTGCTTCAGTCAGTCTCAGGCCGCTGCCGTCTATGCGGCAACGCGCGGGGCCGCCCAGGGCCAAGTGTTCGTGTCGCCCTTCATAGGCCGCCTGGACGACAGGGGGGAAAACGGCATGGACCTCATCGCCAACATCTTGCGCATGTTCAAGGCGGGCGACGGCCACGTGCAGGTGCTCACCGCCAGCGTACGCACGCTGGACCATTTCCTGTGCGCCCTGGCCCTGCAATCGGACATCATCACCGCGCCCTTCTCCCTGATACGGGCCTGGGGGCAGGCGGGCATGCCCATACCCGGTAAGGACTTCGTCTATGACTCCAAGAAGCTGGCCCCGATCCCCTACCGCGAGATCAGCCTGAAAGAGTCCCTCGAGTCCTACGACACGGTCCACGACCTGACCGATGCGGGCATGGCCAAGTTCTCGGCGGATTGGAACGCCCTCATGGGCCAATGATTGCGGCCGCGAAACACTCACGGGCCTACAAGCCAATAACGCCGACATGCAAACGACAACCACCCACATCGACACTTCCTGCCTGATGAAGTCCAGGCCGGACCCGTGCGCCCTGGTCATCTTCGGGGCATCCGGCGACTTGACGGCGCGCATGCTCTTTCCGGCCCTGGCCAAGCTCTACGGCCTGGGGGCCATGCCGGAGCGCTTCGCCATCGTGGGTGTGTCCCGCACTCCACTGGACGACGAGTCCTTCCGGAAACGGATGCGCCAGTCCCTGGAGGAGGCCGGAATCTTCGACGCCGCCGCCTGGGAGGTGCTGGCTTCCCGCCTGTTCTATGTTGTCCTGGATTACGGCGAACAGGAGGGCTATCTGCGCCTGCGCGACACCCTGGCCGGGCTGGACGAGCGCCTGAATCTCGGCGGCAGGCGGCTGTTCTACCTGGCCACGCCGCCCCAGCTGTTCGAGCCCGTGGCCGAGGGCCTCGGGCTGTCCGGCCTTGCCGGTAAGCGTTCGCGCGACTCCGGGACGCGCCTCGTGGTGGAGAAGCCTTTCGGCCGCGATCTGCAGTCGGCCAGGCATCTGGCGGACACGCTGCACGAGTGGTTCGACGAGAGCCGGATCTTCCGCATCGACCATTACCTGGCCAAGGAAACCACCCAGAACATCCTGCTCTTCCGGTTCGCCAACGCGGTCTTCGAGCCGGTCTGGAACCGCCACTACATCGACTACGTGTCCATAACCAGCGCCGAAAGCCTGGGCGTGGAGCATCGGGCCGGGTTCTACGAACAGTCGGGCGTGATACGGGACATGTTCCAGAACCACATGATGCAACTGCTGGCCCTGGTGGCCATGGAGCCCGCCCCCTCCTTCGTGGCGGACATGGTGCGCGACGAGAAGGTCAAGGTATACCGCAGCCTGAGGCCCTTCGATCCGGGCCGCCTGAGCCAGGACTTGGCCTTGGGTCAGTACGGCCCTGGAACGGCCGACGGCCAGCCCGTGCAGGGATACCGCCAGGAGCAGGGCGTGGATCCCCAGTCCGCCACGCCAACCTTCGCCATGATCCGGGCCTTCATCGACAACACGCGCTGGCAGGACGTGCCCTTCTACCTCTGCTCGGGCAAGCGCCTGCCCCGCAAGCTCATGCGCATGGTCATCCAGTTCAAGACCGTGCCGCATTCCATGTTCCGCAACGTCCTCGGGGACAGCGTCTCCTCCAACAGGCTCATACTCGACGTGCATCCCGACCAGGCCATCTCCATGAGTTTCCAGGTCAAGCGTCCCGGGGGCAAGCTCTGCCTGCGCACCACGGCTTTGCGCTTCAATTTCACGGAAAACGAATCCGAACCGTCCCTGGACGCTTACGAGAAGGTGCTCCTGGACTGCATGCTGGGCGACGGCATGCTGTTTCCGCGCCAGGATGCCGTGGAGTGGTCCTGGCGCTACTTCACCCCCATTCTGGAGTTGTGCGAAGCCTGCTCAGATCCCGGCGGCCTGGTCAAACCCTACCCGGCCGGAAGCTGGGGACCGCCGGAAGCGCCCGCCATCCATCCAGGTTTCGCCGGGGATGTGGGTTGAGCCGAGGGCGGATTCACCCCAGGATCAGCGCGGAGACGGCCTCCAGCAGGGGGGCGGGGTAAAGGCCAACGGCGACGAGCAGCGCGGCGACGGCCATGCAGGCCAGGTTGCCCGGGGTCTCGGCCGGGGTCCCGGCCGGAAGCCTCTCCGGTTCGGCCCCCGCCGGACACGGCGTATAGAGGGTGACCAGCACCCGGAGGCAGTAGTAGAGGCCCACGATGGTCGCGAGCATGCCGAAGACGGCCAGCGAGTAAAGCCCCGCATTGAGCGCGGCCTGAAATATCACGAACTTCCCGATGAATCCGGCAGTGGGCGGCAGCCCTCCCAGTGAAGCCAGGCTCAGGGCCAGAAGCCCTGCCCGCCAAGGGTGCGTGTAGCTCATCCCCCGGTAGTCCTCCAAAATGTCCCGGTCCGATCCGTCCGGCGAGAGCAGCCCCACAGCCCCGAAGGCCCCCAACTCCATGAGCGCGTACACTCCCAGGGAGAACATGGCCGCCCTCTCCCCCCCGCCCCTCACGGACAGCACCGCCATGGCCACGAAGCCCATCTGGGCGATGGAGGAATAGGCCAGGAGGCGCTTGAGGCTGCTCTGGCTCAGGGCCGCGATGCTGCCGGCGGCCATGGTCAAGGCGGCAGCCGCCTGAAGAACGGCGGCGGGCTGGCCCCACCCGGCCGCCAGGGCCAGGCGCAGGAGCACAGCGGCCACGGCGGCTTTGGAGCCCGTGGACAGGAAGGCCGTCACCGGTGCCGGAGCCCCCTGGTAGACGTCGGGCGTCCAGAGGTGCACCGGGGCCAGGGACAGCTTGAAGCCGAGCCCCACCAGGATCAGGGTCCAACCGACACTTGCCGTGGCCGAATTCCGGGCCAAGGCGGCCATCATGTCCATCTCGCCGGTCCCTGCGTAGACCAGGGCCACGCCGAAGATGATGCCCGCCAGGGCCACGGCTCCGGGCAGGAAATACTTGAGGGCCGCCTCCAGGGCCAGGGGATCATTCCGGCGGGAGGCTATCAGGGCGTAGAGGCACAGCGACATCAGCTCCACGCCGATGGCCAGGAGCAGCAGGTTGGCGGCCTGTGCGGTGATGAGCATGCCGAGCCCGGCCCAGAGGGTCAGGCCGTAGAGCGCATCCCCTGAGAAGCCGCGCTCCTGCGCATAGCTGTGGATCAGCAACATGCTGAGGCCGGCGGCCGCGCAGACCAGCACTGTGAAATACCGCTCCAATCCGCCCGCAGCCAGCATGGGGCTCTGCGTCCCCGGGGGCCAGGCCCCGAAACCGCTGAAGAACCCCGCGCACAGCACCGCTGCCAGGGAGACGCCCAACAGCAGCTCCTTGGGCGGGCGCTTGAACGCCGCCCCAGCGCCCAGAACGGCCAGCCCCCCGGCGGCCAGGGCCGCGTGCGGCATAAACTGCGTGGATAGCCAGGTCATGAACGCTCCTTGTCCGCCTAGGGCCGCACGCCCAGCGCCGGGAACTGGGGCAGGTGAATCAACAGGTTATGGATTGGCCCAGCGATGAGGTCCTGAAGCGGGGCCGGGTGCAATCCGACAAGCAGGACGGCCAGCGCCAGCGGGACCAGAACCAGCGCCTCGCGCAGGCCCACGTCGGTCATGGGCAGCTCGGAGCGCCTCGGACCGAACAGGGTGTCGCGGTTCATGCGCAGCAGATAGATCAGGGTCACGGCCATGCCCGCCACGGCCGCCGCACCTGCCAGGGCATGCACCTTGAAGAGCCCGAACACGATCATGATCTCGCCCACGAAGTTGCCGAGCCCCGGCAGGGCCGCCGACGCCAGGGAAAAGACCAGGAACAGGCTCCCGAACAGCGGGGCCTGATCCCAGAGCCCGCCCAGGCTCTTGAGCGAGCGGGTGGCGAGCCGTTCGTCCACCATGCCCGCCGAGGCGAAGAGCCCGCCCGTGGTCAGTGCGTGGCAGACCATCAGGACCACCGCGCCGGTCATGCCAAGCCCGGTCAGGGAGGCGATTCCCGCCACGGTGAGCCCCATATGGGCGATGCTGGAGTAGGCCACCAGGCGTTTGAGGTCGTCCTGCACCAGGGCCATCAGCGAGGCGAAGAACACCCCGGCCAGCCCGAGGGCCACCAGCAGCGGAGCGCAGGCGGCGGCCTGGGCCGGAAAAAGGGGGAAGGCGAAACGCATCAGGGCATAGCCGCCGGTCTTGAGCAGCAGGCCCGCCAGGATCAGGCTGCCCGCAGTGGGGGCCTGGGTGTGGGCGTCGGGAAGCCAGATGTGGATGGGCACCAGGGGTATCTTCACCGCGAAGGACAGCAGGAAGGCGGCGAACAGCCAGGCCCCGAGACCCGGCGGAAGCTGGGCGCCGGTCAGGTCGGCCAGGGCGAAGCTCTGCCCCCCGGCGTGGGCCACGGACAGGACGATGACCGCCAGGAACATGAAGAGGCCGCCCGTGGCGCTGAACAGGAAGAACTTCACGGCAGCCCTGCGGCGCTCGCCGTGCCCCCAGACGGCGATCAGGAAGAACACGGGGATGAGCTGCGCCTCCCAGAACAGCGCGAACAGGATGAGGTCCGTGGCCAGAAACACCCCCTGCACGCCGCTGAGAGCGGCCAGGAGGCAGAAGTGGAAGGCCCCTACCCGCTCGGTGACCTGCCTCCAGGAGACCAGAACTCCCAGGACCCCGAACAGGGCGGTGAGGCATACGAACACCTGGCTCAGGCCGTCCATGGCCAGGGTGTAGCGGATGGCGAAGCCGGGTATCCAGGCCCTGTCCTCCACCAGGAGCCAGCTCCCCCCGGCCTGTCCCGCCGCGGCCACAGCCGCCAAGACCACGGCCAGTTCGGCCAGGGCCGCCGCAAGCCCCAACTTGCGGCAGAGCTCGGGCCGTTCCCGCACGCCAAGGATCAGCAATCCGCTGCCCAGGGGCAGGAAGGTTATCAGGGAAAGCCAGGGGAATGCGTTCATGGTCGTTGTCGCCCTCCGGGGCTCAGGCCAGGCGCAACGCCAGGTAGACAAGCGCCACAGCCATGGACGCGAGCAAGGCCCTCAGGGTTGTGGAGACGCGCCCCGTGGCCAGGGAGCTCACGGCCCTCGACAAGGCCAGCACTGCTTTCGCGCCGCCGCCCACACCCCTATCCAGCACGGCCCCGTCCACCCTGACGGCAGTGAAATCCGCCAGCTTCCGGTAAGGCCCGGCCACCAGCGTTGCGTATAGGGCGTCCAGGCCGAATCCGGTGGCCGACATCCAGGCGGCGTCGCTCGCGGGCTTTCGGCCCGGCCCGTACATTCGCCTGGCCAGCCACAACCCGGCCAGGGCCAGGGCGGCGTCGAGGGCCGCCACGAACATCTCCACCCGGATGGGCGGAGCCGCGTGGGCCGGATGGCCTAAGCCCCCGGCAAGGGCAGCGTCCAGCCAGGCCTTCAATCCGAACACCTCGGGCGGGTTGACGAACCCGAAGACAAGAGCCAGGGCCGCCAGGGGCCACAAGGGCAACTCCATGCGCCTCATTCCGGTATCCGGGGTGTGGGGAGCAGGATCGTCCGGGCTGCCCGCCAGGGCCGTGTAGACCAGCCGGAAGGCGTAGAGCGCGGTCACGAAGGCCGCCTCCAGCCCGAGGACTGCGCTCAGGACGTAGGGCCAGCCCGGCAGACTGAGGGCGTCGGCCAGCACGCGCCCCTTGCTGAAATACCCCGCAGTGAGGGGCATCGCCGCCAGGGAGACGGCCCCGCACAGGAACAGCACGAACACGCCGGGCATCTCGCGCCTGAGCCTGGCCCCCATGCGGAAGATGTCATGCTCCCCGCCCACCGCCCGGATCAGGCACCCAGCGGCCATGAACAGCAGGGACTTGAAGAAGGCGTGGGCCATGAGGTGGAACATGGTGCCGGGCACATCGCCGCAGCCAGCCGCCAGGAACATGTAGCCCACCTGGCTGATGGTGGAATAGGCCAGGATGCGCTTGATGTCCCGCTGGGCCAGGGCCGCCAGGGCACCGTACAGGGCGGTGAACGCACCGAGCAGGGCCGTGGCCTCGAGCACCACGGGAGCGTGGGCCAGCAGGGGGGTCAGGCGCATGAGCAGGTAAGCCCCCGCTGTGACCATGGTGGCGGCGTGGATCAAGGCCGACACGGGCGTCGGCCCGGCCATGGCGTCGGGGAGCCAGACCGTCAGCGGCAACTGGGCGGACTTGCCCACCGCCGCCAGCAGGATCAAAAATCCGAGGATCATGGAGGTCTGCGGGGCCAGGGAGGCCGCCTCGGACGCGACCCGGCTCACCGAGGCGCCGCCCCACATCCCCGCCATCAAGGCCAGGGCCGCAACCAGCCCCAGATCGCCCAGGCGGGTCAGGATGAAGGCCTTGCCCCCGGCCGTCACGTTGGCCGTATCCTGATGCCAGAAGCCGATCAGGGCGTAGGAGCAGAAGCCCACCCCCTCCCAACCCAGGAACAGGAACAGCAGATCGTCGGCCAGGGTGATGACCAGCATGAAGAACACGAACAGGTTCAGGTAGCAGAAATAACGGGCGTGGCCCTGTTCCTCGCGCATGAAGGCCGTGGAATACAGGTGTATCAGCAGGGAGACGAAGGTGACCGTCACGGCCATGAACCCGGCCAGGGGGTCGTAGAGCAGGCTGGCCTGAGCCTGGAAGCCCTCCCCCGCGAACCAGCCGCACAGGTTCACGGCCCAGGTCTGACCCTGGCCCAGAGTCAGGCTCAGGGCGGCCACGGCAGCGGCAAGCGCGCCGCCCACCGCCGCGCAGGCCGCCCATCCGGCCAGACGCCGCGAGAGCATCCGGCCCGGCAGGGCCTGGAACAGCGCACCGGCGGCGGGAAAAAGCAGCATGGTCACCAGCAGGGTTTTCATGGTCAGCCCTTGAGCCCTGTGTAGCCGTCGGCTTCAAGCGAGCCGCCACGGCGGCGGGCGTGGACCAGCAGGGCCAAGCCGAAGGCCACCTCCGCGGCGGCCAATCCCATGACCAGGATCACCGCCGCCTGGCCGTCCAGGGTCTGCCAGCGCAGCGAGGCTCCGACGAAGGCCACCGCCGCGCCGGTGATCATGATCTCAACACCCACCAGGATCATTATCACTGAACGCCTCATGGCCGCGCAGGCCGCGCCCAGCACGAAGAGCGCCGTGGCCAGGATCAGGATGTGCTCAAAGGGAACGATCATGACGCGCCTCTCCGGCCATCGCGATGCGTCCGGTCCGGGCGGCACAGCACCAGGGCCGCCACCAGGGCCGCGAACAGCAGGATGGATACGGCCTCGAGCGCCGGCCAGTAGGCCTCCAGCAGGAATGCCCCTGTCGCGGCCGGGCGGGCCTGGGTCGCGCTCAGGACCACCTTCGCTCCGGGATCTCTTGCGAACACGCTCCAGGCGGCTGCCAGGCAGAGCCCGGCCAGACACACGGGCGGAGCCGCGCGCTTCAGCCCGATGCCTCCAGCTTCGCCGCGCAGGCCCAGGAGCATGATGATGAACAAAAACAGCACCATGATCGCACCGGCGTAGACCACCACCTGCAGGATGGCCGGAAGCGGCGCGCCCAACAACAGGAAGATCAGCGCCGAGGCCAGCAGGGCCACCACCAGGTACAGCACCGCGTGCATGGGGTTCCGCCTGGTGGCGGCCATGGCGGCCCCGCCCAGTGTTATCCCGGCGAGAAGGTAGAAGATGACACCCAATAAGCTCATGGTTTCATGTCCTAGGGCAGCAGCGTGCGCACGTCGATGGGTTCGTCCTCGTCCAGGTGGCTGCCCTTCCCGCCTTCGACCGCCACACCGGCGTGCTTGTAGAAATCGTACTCCGAATCCTTGCCGCCGTGATCCACAAGAAGGTCCTCCTTCTCGAAAACGAAGGCCGCCAGGTCCGGACCTGAAAAGGCGAACTCGGGCGTGAGCTGGATGGCCAGGGTGGGGCAGGCCTCCTCACAGAGGCCGCAGTAGATGCAGCGGGCGAAATTGATCCTGAACCAGGCGGCGTAGCGCCTGCCTCCGGGGCCTTCGGCGGACTGCATGGAGATGCAGTTCACGGGGCAGGCCCCGGAACACAGGTAGCAGGCCACGCAACGCTCCTGCCCGTCCGGAGAGCGGGTCAGGATGATGCGCCCCCTGCTGCGTTCGGGCAGGACGCGCTTGTATTCCGGGTACTGCTCGGTGATCGGGGCCTCGAACACGTGCCGGAGAGTTTCCCTGTAGGACCCGGCCAGCCCGGCCGCGCCCCGGGCGATTTCACGCCAGAATCCGCTTTTTTCGCTCATGAGTTCGCCTCCATGCCCTAGGGCCACAGCACCAGAACCGCGCCCGTGACCAGCGCGTTGGCCAGGGCCACGGGTATCAGCACCTTCCAGCCCAAGGCCATAAGCTGGTCGTAGCGCAGCCTGGGCAGGCTGGCCCTCGTCCAGATCAGAAACACCGGGACAAGAAACGTCTTGAGCCCCAGCCAGACCAGGGGGGGCAGCAGCGGCCCGCGCCACCCTCCCAGGAAAAAGATGGAGACCAACAGCCCCAGGAGGATCATGTTCATGTATTCGCCCAGGAAGAAGAGCCCGAAGCGCATGCCGCTGTATTCGGTGTGGAACCCGGCCATGAGCTCGTTCTCGGCCTCGGGCAAGTCGAAGGGGATGCGCCGGGATTCGGCCATGGCGCTCAGCAGGAACAGCGCGAAGGACACCGGCTGCATGAACAGGAACCAGCACTTGTCCTGGGCGGCCACGATCTCGGAGAGGTTCAGGGATCTGGCCAACATCACAACTGGGACCAGGGACAGCGCCAGGGGAATCTCGTAGCTGACCATCTGCGCCGCAGCCCGGATGCCCCCCAGCAGGCTGTACTTGTTGTCCGAAGCCCAGCCCGCCAGGGCAACCCCGTACACGCCAAGGGAGGACATGGCCAACACGAAGAGCAGGCCCACGTTCAGGTCCGTCACGACCAAGGGAATGCTCCGCCCGAAGAGCACCAGGGGCTCGCCGAAGGGTACCACGGCGAAGCTCAAGAGCACCGGCGCAGCCGCCAGGGCCGGGGCCGCCAGGTAAACGAAGCGGTCCGCCCCCTCGGGGACCGTGTCCTCCTTGAGGAGCATCTTCACCGTGTCGGCCAGGGGTTGCAGCAGACCGAAGAAACCCACCCTGTTGGGCCCGTAGCGCAATTGCATGCGCCCCAGGAGCTTGCGCTCCAGGAGCACCAGGTAGGCGGCGGCCGTCAGGACCACGCCCAACACCAGAGCCATCTTGCCCAGCATGACCGCCACCCCGAGGAGCATGTTCATACCGCCCCCCCCGCCTTACGGCGCACGGCGGCGGTTCCGCACTCCGGACCCGGACCGGACGGACCGGCAAGGCCCCGCAGGCGGGGCAACACGATGACGCCCGCAGGCATGTTCGGGAAAATCCTGACGGCAACTTCCACGTCCCGGCCGCCCAGGGTGACCACGACGATCTCCTTTTCGGCGATGCCCAGGCCCTTAGCGTCTTCGGCCCCCAGACAGGCGAAAGTCTCACCCGCCGCCTGGCGCACGAGTTCGCTGTAGCTCCCCAGCTCTTCGGTTCCGAAGAGCGCCTCGCCCCAGACCACCGCGTAATCGCCACCGCGTCCGGAGGTGTCGGGCTTTTGCAGCTGGTCCGGAAAACCGTCGCCGGATGCGGGCGCGGCGCTGACACGCATCCCGTCGAAGGGGTAGCTCTCGCGGGGCAGATGAGCCAGGGCGGGCACGGCCGTCGCCACACCTCCCCAGGGGTGGCCGTAGGCCGGGAAGCCGAGGGTTTCCCTCAGTTCCTCAAGGATAGCCCAGGCCGGACGCGGTTCGGTCCCGGGCAGGGCCCGGTCGAAGGCGCGGGGAGGATGCCCCCCCGCCCCGTCCTGGGACACCGGAAGACCGCAGGCATGGACCGGGCTGGCGTACTGGAGGCGGCCTTCGTTGTTGGCCAGCGTCCCCCCGGACTCGAAAAGTGTGGTGGCGGGCAGGAACACGTCGGCCCGTTCCGCCGTGCGGCTCGGCAGGCAGTCCAGGACCACCAGGGTCTCCAGTTCAGACAACGCCGCCCCGTCGAAGGGATCGCACTCCACGGCCAGCACGGCCTTTATCCGGCCCTGGCGGATTCCGGCCAGGACGTCCGCGTGGCTCGGCTGCCCCTCGCCGGAAGATGCCCGGGCCAACAAGGCGGCCCCGAAGGCGTTGGGTCCCGGCAACACGGGCAGGAGCTTGCAACCGTCCCGGGAGGCGGCCAGGATGTCGGCGGCCTTGGATATCCGCCCAGCCAGGGGCGTCCACGAGCCCGGGCCAGCGCCGGTGCCGACGCCGGGCATGGCCTGTCCCCAGGCCAGCACGGGCCTGCGGCAGGCGGCCAGGGCCGGAGCCGTCTTTTCTAGAACCGGCCAGAGCCCGGGATAGCCGGGGAGCAGACGGGGGAGGATTTCCGCCGCGAGCGCAGCAGCCTGGACGGGTGTGGCCAGGGCGGTCAGAGCCTCCAGGCAGGCGGACAGGTCGCGGGGATGGACCGGCAGGTGGACGAAGGGCAAGGGCAGGGCCACGGGCCTGGGGTCGGCGACCAGCACCAGGGCTCCATCCAGGGCGGCCTGGCGCATGGCCAGGGCCAGCATGGGCGCTTCGCCCAGGGGGTCGAGGCCCAGGCAGAGCACGGCGTCGGCGCGCTGCACCTCCGCCAGGGAGCAGACCCGCTCCGGGCTCAACGCCCTTACCGAATGGATGGTCTCCCCGGCCTCGCGAACGCCGGAGAACACTGCCGGGCCGGTCCAACCCGCGGCGTCAGCCAATCCCGCCAGGGCTCCCAGCGTCTCCAGGGTGGCCCTGCACGAGCTGAGGCAGGCCACGGCCTGGGGTCCATGACGCGCGGCAACAACCCGGAGCCGCTCGGCGGCCTGGGCCAAAGCCTGGGGCATGGTTGTTTCCTTGCCGTCGGCGCAGGCCCGGCGGGGGCGTCCGGGCAGGCTGGAAAAACCGTGGGAGAAGCGGCCCCGGTCGCACAGGAAATAGCCGTTGACCGCCTCGTTCAGCCTGGCCTCGACGCGCAGCACCTCGCGGTAGCGTGCCGCGACCGTGGTGTTGCAGCCCAGTGAACAGTGCGGGCAGACCGAGGGGGCGCGCTCAAGGTCCCAGCGCCGGGCCTTGAAGCGGGCCGTCTTGTCCGTGAGCACGCCTGTCGGGCAGAGGTCCACCATGTTTCCCGAGAACGCGCTCTCCAGTCGCCCGTCCTCGTAGCGGCCGAAATAGACCCGGTTGGCGATCTGCAATGGGCCGAAATCACGCCCGCCCGCGACCTCCTGGTAGAAACGGGAGCAGCGGTAGCAATGGATGCAGCGGTTCATCTCGTGCTGCACGAAGGGTCCCAGGTACTGGTCCTGGTAGGTCCGCTTGCGCCCGGCATAGCGCCTCAGGCAGTGGTTGCCGGAGATGGTCTCGTCCTGGAGAAGGCAGTGGCCTCCCTCGTCGCAGACCGGGCAGTCGTGGGGATGGTTGACCATCAGCCACTCGATGATGTGGCGGCGGAAATCCACGGCTTCGGGGTGGTCCGTGGAAACCACCATGCCGGCGGCGGCCAGGACGGAGCAGCTCATATCCAGGCCCTTCACAGGCCCCTCCAGGAACATCACGGCGCACATGCGGCAGGCCCCGGCCACCTTGAGGGCCTTGTGCCAGCAGAACCTGGGGATCATGATCCCCAGGCGCTCGGCCGCCTCGATGACCGATGTCCCTTCGGGAACGCTCACCGGGCGCTTGTCGATGATCAGATCCGGCATGACAGTCCCTCCCGGCATGGCGTCGGGCCGAAGGTGACCGGTCCGGGGGCGCAAGGCTTGCCCCGGGGCGTCGGGGCCACGGCGCCGAAGGGGCAACTCCTGTGGCGGATGTGCTCGCGCACCTCGTCCTCGAAGAAATCCAGCAGCCCGAGCAGCGGCGCCGCGGCGCCCGGGGCCAGGGCGCAGTACGCGTGGCGCATGTGGTGGCCCATTTGCCTGAGCATGCCGATGTGCTCTTCGCGTCCCTGGCCGGATTCGATCTGGTACAGGATATTGCGGATGAAAGGCAGGCCTTCGCGGCAGGGAGTGCACCAACCGCAGGACTCCCTGGCGAAGAAGTCGATCATGTTCAGGGTGGCCCCCACCAGGCAGGTTTCCTCGTCGAACACGATGATGCAGCCGGTGCCGAGCCGCTGGCCGATGGCCTTCAGGGCGTCGAAATCCATGGGCACGTCCAGGTGGCGCGCGGGCAGGAAGGAGGTGGAGGCCCCGCCCGGCAAACAGGCCTTGAAGGTGCGCCCGGGAAGCATGCCCCCGGCGTGCTCGAAAAGTATCTCCCGCAGGGGGGTGCCCATGGGCAGTTCGTAGCACTCGGGCCGGGCGACCGGCCCGCAGACGGAATAGAGTTTGGACCCTGAGCCCGTGGGGGTGCGAGCAAGATTCTTGAACCATTGCGGGCCGTTTTGCACTATGCCGGGCAGGCAGGCCAGGGTCTCCACATTGTTCACCACGGTGGGCCGCCCCCACAACCCGCTCACGGCCATGCGCGGCCCGCCCTTGCGCGGGTTGGGGCGCAGGCCCGAGATGGCGTTGATCTGGGCTGATGCCTCGCCGCAGATGTAGCGCCCCGCGCTGCGGTGCACCACCATGTCGAAATCGAACCCGCTGCCCAGGATGTTTCTGCCCAGAAATCCCGCGGAGCGAGCGATCTCAAGTTCCCTCTCCATGAGTTCGGCGTCCATCTCGTAGGAGGGCCTGACGAAGAAGATGCCGTGTTCCGCCCCCACCGCGTAGGCGCAGAGCAGAACCCCTTCGATGACCATGTGCGGATCCGCTCCGACCAGGATGCGGTCCTTGAAGGAGCCAGGCTCCATCTCGTCGGTGTTGGGCAGGACGAATTTCGGCCCCTTGTGCCCCTTGGGCACGCTCTGCCACTTGCGGCCCGCCGGGAAGCCGGCCCCGCCCCGCCCGCGCAGGTTGGCCTCCAGGACCATTGCCTGGACCTCCCCTGGATCGCGCTTGCCGACCGTGGCCAGGAGGGCCTCGTAGCCGCCGTTTGCGCGATACTCATCGAAGGGGACCGGCCCGTCGGGACGGCGGTTGCGCAGCAGGATGGGGCTGAAGGGGGCGTTCATCGGCAGACCGCCAGCTCTTCATGGGAGACGCGCAGATCGTCCAGGATGGTGTCGATCTTTTCCGGGGTCAGCCCGCCGTAGAAACGGCCGTTCACCAGCATGGCCGGGGCCTGGTGGCAGTTGCCCACGCATCCGGCCGGAAGCACGGTGAACAGCCCGTCCTCGGTGGTCTGGCCCGGGCCGACGCCGAGCTTGCGGCACAGGTGGTCCAGGAGCGAGTACTGATGGTACATCCAGCAGACCACCCCGTCGCAGACGTGAAGGATGTGCCGACCCACGGGACGCCGGTAGAGGAAGTCGTAGAAGGTGGCCAGTTCCTCCAACTCCAGGAGGGTCATGCCCAGAATCCAGGAGGCATCCGCCATGGCCTCGTCGCAGAGGTAGCCGTAGTGGTTTTGCAGCGCGTACAGCACGTCGATGGCGTGTTCCCTGGGGAATTCGGCTTTGCTGACCTCCTGCTGGAGCTTGTTTTTGAGTTCTTCGAGCTGCATGTGCACTCCTAGCGGTCAATGTCCGGCAGTACGTAATCTATGGAGCCCAGCACGGCCACGAAATCGGCCAGCCTGCCGCCCACGGACATGAGCGGCACGGCCTGGAGGTTGGCGAACCCCGGCGTGCGCAGGCGCATGCGGTAGGCCGCGCAGCCACCGTCGCTGACGAGGTAGTAGCCTTGCTCGCCCCGGGGCGATTCCGTGGCCCGGTAGACCTCGCCCTCGGGCAAGCGCGGCCCACGGGTGACGTTGACGAAATGATGGATGAGGCTCTCGATGTCCTTCAGGGCGGCCTTATTCTCAGGCAGCCCGTAGCGGCTGTCGCCGGCTACGTAGCGCCCCTCGGGCATGCGCGCGGCGGCCTGCTCGATAATGCGCAGGCTCTGGCGCATCTCCTCCATACGCACCAGGTAGCGGGCGTAGCAGTCGCCGCCGGTATCCGTGGGGATATCGAAATCGAAGTCAGGATAGGCGCCGTACGGCGCCGTGCGGCGCAAATCCCACTCCAGGCCGCAGGCCCGCAGGTTGGGGCCGCTCACGCCCCAGTCCACCGCGTCCGACAGCTTCAGGCGGCCGACGCCCCTGGTCCTGGCCCGCACGATGGGGTTGCCGGTGACCGCCGCGTGGTACTGCTTGAGCCTGTCCGGGAATACGCGCACGAATTCCAGCACCATGTCCTTCCAGCCGGAAGGCAGGTCCATGGCCACGCCCCCGATGCGGAACCAGGAAGGGTGCATGCGCCCGCCGGTGATGAACTCCACGATGTCCAGGATCTGTTCGCGCTCCCGGAAGGCGTAGAAGACCGGGCTCATCATTCCGAGATCCTGAACGAAGGTTCCGAACCAGACCAGATGATTGGAAAGCCGGAACAGTTCGGCCAGCATGACGCGGATGTACTGGGCCCGCTCCGGAACCTGGACCCCGGCCAGCTCCTCCAGGGCGGTCAGGTAGGTGAAGTTGTTGGCCAGCCCCACCAGGTAGTCCACGCGGTCAGTGTAGGGGATGAACTGGTGCCAGGTCTGGCGCTCCCCGATCTTCTCCACGCCCCGGTGGTGGTACCCTATGTCCATCTCCATGTCCGTGATGGTTTCGCCTTGCAGGGCCAGCACGTACCGGAATACGCCGTGGGTGGCGTAGTGGTGGGGGCCGAAATTGAGCAGGTACTCGCCCGCATGGTCCCTCCCCGCGAACAGTTCGCCCGCGTCCACGGGCTCCATTCTCCGGGCCTCCCGGGAGGTGAAGGGGGGCATGGCGGTAGCCCGGCCCTGGTAGCCCTTGCGCAGCGGGTGGCCCTCCCAGCCCGGCGGCAGGAGCAGGGAGCGCGGGTTGGCCAGGCCCTCGAAGGCGATGCCGAACATGTCCCGCACTTCGCGCTCGTACCAGGAGGCCGAGGGCCAGACCGTCGTGACGCTCGGGGCCTGCGGGCTCCCTCCGGCCAGAGGGACCTTCAGGCGCAGCAGGCTCGCGTCCTCCAGGGAGCGCAGGGTGTAGACCAGGGTGTAATCGTTCTCCGGGCGCTGCCGCCTGGCCGTCTCGTCCACGGCGGTCAAGTCCTCCAGGCGGGCGTAGCGCGGGGCTGACTGGGTCTTGAGGTGGCGCAGCACATCGATGATACGCTTCTTCGGAACCCGGTACGTGGGCATGTCCGTGGAGGCGGGCTCCAGGGCCGCGTCCTGGCCGAAGAGCGCGGCAAGGCTCCTGGCCTGGCCGAGCTCCGGCGTGGAGATTTCATGGACGGGCGCGGGCGGGGTCCACATCAGGTCCGCCCTGCTCTCCCGGAACCAGGGCTCCGTGGCAGGGGTGCCCCGCACGGGGATGCCCGCATAGCCCGGCCCGCGAGGATCGCGGCATTTGTCCACCCCGTCCGTCAGCACGCCCTCCCTGCCGCCCTGGCTGCCCCCCGCGAGGCCGAGGACGGGCCGGGCCGGGCGCTCGCCCGCGGCTATCATCTCCTGTAGGCGCAGGAGCCCGTCGAACACCGCCTCGGGCCGGGGCGGGCAGCCGGGAATATATACGTCCACGGGGATGATCTGGTCCGTGCCCTGGACCACGGAATAGACGTCGTACATGCCCCCTGAATTGGAGCAAGAGCCCATGGAGATGACCCATTTGGGGCTGGACATCTGCTCGTAGAGCCGGAGTGCCACCGGGGCCACTTTCTTGAACAAGGTGCCGGAGACGATGAGCACGTCGGCCTGGCGGGGCGAACCCCGAAACACCTCCGAGCCGAAACGGGCGATGTCATAGCGGGAGGTGAAGGCCGCGGCTTCCTCCACGAAACAGCACGACAGCCCGAAGAACAAGGGCCAGAGGCTGTTCTTTCTGGACCAATTGATGACGATGTCCAGGCCGTTCAGGGCCATATCCTGCGGACCGCTCATCGGGCGTCCTCCCCGCTTCCGGGTGTGGGGCTCCGATCCGGGCCGAAGCCCCGCTCAGGCTCCAGGCCGCCCTTGCGCCAGGCGTAAGCCAGGCCAAAGCCGAGGATCAGGATAAACCCGCCCATGCGGATCAGGCCCGGCAGCCCGGCCGTGTCCCAGGCCAGGGCCCAGGAGACGATGTAGACGGTCTCCACATCGAAAATGAGGAAGAAAACGGCCGTGAGGAAAAAGGGGACGGGATAGCGGAAGCTGCCGGTTCCGGTAGGGATGACGCCGCATTCGTAGGCCCGGCGCTTCTCGCCGCCCGGCATCTTGACCCCGAGCCAGCCCGCGAGGAAGAGCATCGCACCCATCAGCCCGAGGACAAGCGCTCCGAAGACGCTCAGGGACAGTCCCGAAGGCTCCCAGGGGGAAAAGGCCGGGATCAGCGGAGTGAACTCAGACATACCCATGGTCTCCCTTCCCGCACCGGGCCGGTACTGCCCTTCAAGCGAGAATCGGATGATGCACCATACTAGGTGATCGTGAGCGGCAATTCAACAACCCCGCGAAAACTTGTCGAAGAATTGACGAACCACCCCACGCCACCTACAAAGAAGACTATGCCAGGTCCGCCCATGAGCTGACCCCCCTCGCGGACGGCGGGCCGCCGCCCTCGCGAACGGCATCCGCCCGGTATCATGCAACCATCGGGACTCATATGACCAGCACATTCCGAGAATCATTCAGCGTCACCCACGGCTACCCCGTCGTGTTTACACGCCAGGCTCTGGACCCGGCCAATCCCGCCCTGCGCGATGCCGTGGCCCAGGCCGGACCCGGCCCCCATAAGCTGGCCGCGGTCCTGGACGATGGCCCCGTGCGCGCCTTTCCCGGCCTGATCGGACGATTCAAGGACTATGTTCGGCATCACCGCGAGACCATCGCCCTGGCCGGCGACCCCCTGGTGGTCCGGGGAGGCGAACAGGCAAAGGACGGCATGGACCTGGTGCACCAGGTTCTGGAACTGATCGTCCAGCGCGGGCTGTGCCGCCAATCGTTCGTGGCGGTCCTGGGCGGCGGGGCCGTGCTGGACGCCGTGGGCTTCGCGGCGGCCACCGCCCACCGGGGGGTGCGCCTGATCCGCCTGCCGTCCACCACACTGGCCCAGAACGACGCTGGCGTCGGGGTAAAAAACGGCATCAACTGGTTCGGACGCAAGAATCTCCTGGGAGCGTTCGCACCGCCCTACGCCGTGATCAATGATTTCAGCCTGCTGGATGGCCTGGCCCCGGCGGAACGCCGGACCGGCTTGTCGGAGGCCGTGAAGGTGGCCCTGATCAGGGACCGGGCGTTCTTCGAGCGCCTGTTCCAGTTGCGCCACAGCCTGGGCGCATTGGAGTCCAACGCCGTTGAGGAGGCCGTAGAGCGCTGCGCCGTGCTCCACCTGGAGCACATCGCCGGTGCGGGCGACCCCTTCGAGTTGGGCTCCTCCCGGCCCCTGGATTTCGGCCACTGGAGCGCCCACGCCCTGGAGGAACTCAGCGGCTGGACCTTGTCACACGGCGACGCCGTGGGCGTGGGCGTGGCTCTGGACAGCGTCTACTCCCACTTGGCGGGGCTGCTGGCGGAGGCCGACCTGGACGACATCCTGGAAGTCCTCACGGATATGGGCTTCGCCCTCTGGAGCCCTCACCTGGACGCGTTGGACGTGGACGCGGCCCTGGCATCCTTCCGGGAACATCTGGGGGGCGAATTGGCCTTGAGCCTGATCACCGCCCCGGGCTCCCGCGTGGAGGTCGACCGGGTGGACGCAGGGCTCATGCGCCGGGCCATCGCCCGGCTGGGCCAATACGCGGCAGGATTGGGCAGGGAGCGCGCATGTCGGCGGTGACGTACTGCACAAACATCCACCCCGGCGAATCCTGGGCGCAGACCCTGGCAAGCCTGGAGAACCACACCCTGGCGGTAAAGGCCGCACTGTCCCCGGATGAGCCTTTTCCCGTCGGACTCCGGGTGTCGGGCCAGGCCAGCCTGGAACTGGACATCCGGGAGGCGGAACGCTTCCGCCACTGGCTCGCGCTGTCGGGGCTGTACGTGCGCACGCTGAACGGCTTCCCCTACGGCCGGTTCCATCATGTCCCGGTCAAGGCCGGGGTGTACCTGCCGGACTGGCGCGACCCCGAGCGTCTGGCCTACACCAAGCGCCTGGCCGACCTGCTTGGCTGGTGGCTGCCGGACGACGGATCGGACGCCGGCCCGGGGTCCATCTCCACGGTTCCCCTGGGCTTCCGGGACGGCTTCGATCCGGGCCAGGAGGGCCTGGCCTTCCGGCACTTGCGCCAGGCTCTGGAGCATCTGGACGCCGTAGCCCAGCGCACCGGCAAACTGATCCGCCTGTCCCTGGAGCCCGAGCCCGGCTGCCTGCTGGAGACCACAGTGGACGTGGTCGATTTCTTCCGGCGCTTCGAGGCCCCGCCGAGCCTCTCGCCCTACCTGGCCGTCTGCTACGACTGCTGCCACCAGGCCCTCCAGTTCGAGGACCCGGCGGCCTCCCTGACCCTGTTGGCGGACAACGCCGTGCCCATCGGCCACGTCCAGGTTTCTTCGGCCCTGCACCTGGAATCGGGCTGCCTGGACAGGCTGGCCCGGTTCGACGAACCCGTGTACCTGCACCAGGCCGTGGGCAGACGTTCCAATGGCGAGCTTCTGCGCCTGGACGACCTGCCCCAGGCCCTTGCGGGCGGCCGCTACGATGTGGAGAGCTGGCGGGTGCATTTCCACCTGCCGGTTTTTCTGGCCGAGCTGCCAGAGTGCCTGAGCACCCAGGGGTTCCTCCAGGAGGCCCTGCCAAGGTTCGACCCGCAAACGCCCCTGGAGGTGGAGACTTACACCTGGTCGGTGCTGCCTGCCGAACTGCGCGCGTGCTCGCTCACCGAGTCCATCATTCGTGAAATTTCGTGGGTCGAGGCCCATCGCCGGCCGGGGCGCACTCCAGGGCCGCCACCTTGGCCAGCCTGCGCCGGTGGCGCTCCCCCCCGCTGAAAACGGCCCTTAGGAAGACCTGAGCCAGCTCCCTGGCCAGGGCATTGCCCACCACTTGGCTGCCCAGGCAGAGCAGGTTCATGTCGTCGTCCTCAACGCCCTGGTGGGCGCTGAAGGTATCGTGGATCAGTGCGGCCCGCACGCCGGACACCTTGTTGGCGGCAATGGATGCGCCCACGCCGCTGCTGCAGAAGGCCAGGCCCCTGTCCACCTCTCCCTTGGCCAGGGCTTTGGCCAAGGGGACGACAAAATCCGGGTAGTCGTCCGTCTGGTCCAGGACCACGGCCCCATAATCCACAACCGTATGCCCGGCATTCTCAAGCGCCGCGAGCATCCCCTGTTTCATGTCGAACCCGCCGTGGTCCGCAGCCAACCCGATGCGCATGGTGTCGCCCTCCTAGCCCATGTACCGGACATAGTACCCGCAGGTGGGGTAGGCCCAAATTCCGTCGTGCAGGGCCGACACGGGCAGGCCCTGGCGCATGGCCAGGGCGAACAGGTTGATGATCTCCTCGGCGTTGTGCCCCAGGATGTGCGCCCCGAGGATTTTCCCGTCCGTCTTGTCCGTCAGCACCTTGGAGTAGCCCACTGTCTCGCCCAGGCGTTTCCAGGGGAAGGACCCGGCCAGGTCGAGCTCGCACTTGTCGTAGTCGAGCCCCTTGGCGGTGCAGGCCTCCTCGGTTAGGCCCACCATGGCCAGGGGAGGCAGCGTGAACAGCACGCTGGGGATACCCGTATAGTTCGCCTTGACCCCGCCCGTGCCCAGCATATTGGCGGCGGCCACCGCGCTCTCCATGTCCGCCGTGGGGGTCAGGGCGAAGGGGGTGGCCGCGCAGTCCCCCACCGCGTAGACCGCATTGTTGGAGACGCTTTGCATGTGCTCGTCCACGATTATGCCCTTGGGGCCGAAGGCGACGTTGGCGGCATCAAGCCCCAGGCCTTCGACCTGAGGAACCCGGCCCGCGCAGTGGACGACCAGGTCGGCCTCGTGAACCGTCTTGCCGTCGGCGCCGCTGCGGACCACCAGCCCCTGCCCGGTCCTCTCGACGGAGAACACCGGGGAGTTGAGCAGCACCTCCACCCCCCTATCGCGGCTGGCGGCCACAACCCGGTCGGCCGCGTCCGCGTCGAAGCGCCGCAAGGCCCTGTCGCCGTGGGTCAGGATGCTTGCCCGGCTGCCGCAGGCGTTGGCGATGTGGGCGAATTCGAAGGCTATGAAGCCCCCGCCCAAAAACACCAGACGCTCCGGCAATTCCTCCAGGTCCAGGAAGGCGTCGCTCACGGACACGTGCCCGGCCCCCGGGAAGCCAAGCTCCCTTGGCCCGCAGCCCACCGCCAGCAGGAACCTGTTCGCCTGAAGATCATGACCTTCGACATGCACGGTCCCCGGCCCGGTGAACACCCCGCGCCCCTGGAAGATATCCACCCCGAGCTTCTGATAGTGCTCGACCACCGCCTGGGAGATAGGTTCGGTCATGGCGCGTTTGAAGGCCATCAGTTCATTCCAGACGCATTCCGGCGTCCCGGCCACGCCTTTGCCCAGCAGATGGGCGGCCATGCCCCTCGCTTCCGGGACGGCCATGAGGATTTTCTTGGGGTTGCAGCCGGTGTTGGGGCACACGCCGCCGAAACGGCTTTCCTCCACGACGGCCACGCGCCATCCGGCCTTGACGCACGCCTTGACCGCAGGACCCGCCCCGGGGCCTGATCCAACGACGACCAGATCGTAGACTTTGGCCATTTTCTGCTCCTTCGCGCTCAAGATTTCCTGACTGCTGGCGGTAGTGCTCTTGACCAGTAGCGCAGGATGAAAGCCAAGACCAGAAGGTTCAAGCAATGAGACGGCAGGGTCGCTCCTTGAACCCGGAGGTTGCGTTCCCGTCGAAGAGGCAGGCGCTCATTCGGGGACGTTCCGCCTGATTGAGGAAACAGGCTCCGGGTTGCCGTGAACGCCCCAGGTCTGGTACGCAAAACCCAAAGCAGGCCAATCGCCGAATCTGGCCGGCAAAGGAACCGTCATGAGCGCAGATGAAAACGTCATCAGCCAGGAAACCCTGGCAAAATGCAACGGCGAGGGCGGCAATCCGATCTATGTGGCGCACGAGGGACGGGTCTACGACGTGAGCGCCAGCCGCCTCTGGAAGGGCGGCAAGCACATGAACCGACACTTGGCCGGAGGCGACCTCAGCCTGGAGTTCGCCAGCGCGCCTCACAACGTCGATGTGCTCAAGCGCTTCCCTCAGGTGGGTATCATCGCGGCAACCCCGAACCGGAAAGCGGAGCCGGAATTGCCCCAACTCCTGCGCCGGATACCGTTGCTGCGGCGTCACCCCCACCCCATGGCCGTGCACTTCCCCATCGTCTTTTCCATCGCGGCCACAGGGTTCGTCCTGCTGTACCTGGCTTTCGGCTGGAAAGGTTTCGAGCTGACCTCGTTCAACTGCCTCGGAGCCGGAGCGATCTTCACGCCGGTTGCCATGCTCACAGGGTATTTCACATGGAAATACAACTACATGAGGCAGTGGATTCTACCGGTTGTCGTCAAGCTCTCACTCTCGCCCCTGCTCTTCCTGGATCTGGCAACGTGCTTCATCTGGCGACTTGCGGACCCGCGGATTCTGGACACACCGGGTACGGGCCGCTGGCTCTACCTGTCCCTGGTCCTGGGGCTGACCCTGCTGGTGAGCGTCATCGGCTGGTTCGGGGCCACGCTCAGCCTTCCCCTACACCGCAAGCCTGCGGGCTCACCCCCTGAAAGCCAGGCCCAAAAGGAACACCCCTAGCATGGCCAGGGGATAGTAGCTGGCCGAATTGAACAACTCGGCGGCCTCATCCTTGCCCTGGCGGGCGAGCAGGGCAAGCGCCGGGTGCAGAAGCAGCACGGCCCCCGGGATGAGAGCCGCCAGCACCCATGCCCAGGCAAAGTCCGCCGGAGTCATCAGAAAGAGCGACGCGCCTAGGAGGGTGCTTCCGGTCAGGCAGGCGAAAACCAGCCTGGCCGCCTTGCTCCGGCCCAGCACCAGAGGCAGGGTTCTGGCCCCCTGGCGTTGGTCCAGCTCCAGGTCGAACCAATCCGCCGGGATGTTCTGCCCTCCGATTTCCCAACAGAACACCGCCACGAAGAGAACCGTTGGCATAAGCGGCGACGGGTGGGGGTCCACTGCCAGAATCGCGGCCAGCGCGCCCAGGGTCTTGACCACCCCGTTCACCAGGGCGCGGAGATGGCTGACCTTGAGCAGTTTGCAATAGAGGATCTCCATAGCCACTCCGGCCAACAGAAGCAGCGCACAGACCGGGTTGAGCAGCCAAGCTCCCGCCAGAGCTGCCACGGCCCAGCATGAGGTCCAGGCCAGGGCCTGGCCCAGCGTGAGCGCGCCCTGGGCCAGGGGGTGGCGCATGAATGCCCCGTCCAGGTAGCCTTCAACCTTGGCGAATTCGACCTGGTTCGCCTTGTCGGTGCGGTAATCCATGATGTCGTTGACGGCATAGACGGCGGTGTAACCCGCGAAGGCCGTCAACAAGGCCATGCAGAGCAGGCCGAGCGGGGGGAATCCGCCCAGGCAGAGCAGCGCCGCCAGGAGCGGCGTCGCCAAGTCCAGCAGACAGTGCGGCGTTCGTGAGAGGGCGAGGTAGAAACGCAGCTGCCGCACCAGGGCTGGAACGCGGGCCACGGGCCGGGCTTTGGTCAGGGACAGCGGGGTGTTCATTGGGTCCTCCCACGGGTGGTTGTCTGCCGGACAAACGGCTCCGCTGGGCGTACGTCACTCCTGCGAGTCAAGAAACAGAATGCGCTTTCCGGGCGACGCCCAAGATGGTGAAGCGCGATTCCCGGTAGCCGGGCTGCAGCGCCAGGGCCTGCAACGCAAGTTCCCGCCGGAATTCCCGGCCGTCGAAGCGGTCGCCTCTGGGGTGGGCCAGGACATCCCGCAGGATGGGGGCGGCATACAGGGCCGGGTAGATCTCCTCGAAGAGGAACAGCCCGCCCGGAACCAAAACGCGGGACACCTCAGCCAGGCCCCGGCGCCAGTCTTCAAGATGATGGATGATGCCCAGGTTGAAGACGGCATCGAAACTCGCATCGCGGAACGGCAGAGCCTGGGCGTCGCCACGGAGCAGGCACAGGCGTTGCTCGTTCCGGGCTTTGGCAGCGGCCAAGCGCAGCATGTCCGGGTCGAGGTCGATGGCGTGGTATTGCGCCGGTTCGAAGGCTCTGAGCGCGTGCAGGGCGCCGTTGCCGTTGCCGCAGCCGATCTCCAGGCAGCGGGCCCCCGGGCCGAGGCCGGACATCGCCTTTAGCGAACCAAGCTGCCGCTTGAGGATGAAGCGCCGGGCCACGCTGTTGCAAAACACCCGCTCCGGCCAGTTTACCAGCATGACACCCCCTCTGAACTCGAGGATCGAACAGCCGCGCCTTGCGCGGGCCGGTTCGGGACGTTGGCCTCGTACAGTTGGACGATGCCCAGGCTCAACGGTGTCCTGCTCACCGGGCCGAACCCTGCCCGAGTCAGCTCCTGCGCGAAGGCCTCGGGCTTGGGGAAGGCCAGCACCGATTCCACAAGATAGTCATAGGCGTAGTCAGAGCGTGAGAGGAAATTCCCCAGCGGCGGCAGGACGTGCTCGAAGTACAGGCGGTAGAGCCTCCTGGGCACGCTGGCCTCCGGCAGGGAGAACTCTAGCACCAGGGCCCGGCCTCCCGGCCTGAGAACCCGGCGGAATTCGGCCAAGGCCGTTGCCCGGTCGTCCACGTTGCGGATGCCGAAGGCGATGCTCACCGCGTCCATGCATGTGTCCCTCACAGGGAGACGGCGCGCGTCCCCAAGGCAGAGGCTCAGACGCCCGGCCAAGCCCTGGGAGAGGAGTTTCCCGCGGCCCACGGCCAGCATGGACGGGGAATAATCCAGACCCAGCACCTGGGCCAAAGGACGTCTGCGGCATATCTCAAGCGCCACTTCAGCTGTACCTGCCGCCACATCCAACACCCGCAAGGGCCGCCCGGGCGGCAGACGATCGGCCAGGGCCCTACGCCAGGCCGAGTCCCTGCGGAGGGACAGCACGCTATTCTGTAAATCGTAGCTAAACGCGACCTCCTCGAACATCCGCCGCACCTGGCCGTCTAACAAGGGCATGGCTTCGTCTCCGCAGAGGCAACTATCTAATCTGTATGGTTACCAGGCTCACGTCTCCACCTGGAGGGCTCAATCCTTCAGGTTGGTTCCCTTCTTGGCTGACCAATGGGCTTTGCAATATACCTCATTCAAGCAGTTCGCTTTAGGTACAGGCGAGGGTTTTCCTCTTTATGGCATTGATTCAGATTCCATGTAGCACCTTTTCTTTCTCTTGGGGAGCGAATCATGGCAAAGTAGGACTTATTTTGGGTCATGACCCCACAGGATTCGAGCTGCCGCATCGGCACGGTCCGATACTGCCGATCATCCGGCGGCCTGACTTGACCCGTAAGTTTGCCTTGCGTTGGCCCGAGCATGTCAGCCCCACCGGTGATTCAGCTTGGTGGGCCTGGGCCTGCTGCCGGTCGGCTTACGCTGGGCCTTGGGGCGCTCACTGCCGCGAACTGAGAGGCCTTGCTCCTTAATGAGCCGATGCACCCGGTTCTTGCCGATGACCGGCGCATCTACGGAGCGCGGTTGTGCCCATTTACGCCGGTTGCCGCAGAACGGGTGATCCGTCTGGAGTGAGAGAAACCGGTCCAGCAGTTCGACGTTTCGGGCTGCGACTTTGGCGTAATGGAGTAGCCCCCATTTAGACCGGACACCCTGACCAACCGAAGAGGTATGGCTAGAGGTATGTCCAGATATAGTGCTAACGAGTTCGCCACGGTCGAGTTGGTGAACGAGGCGCAGCGTCGTCGCTGGCCATTGGCGGAGAAGCTTCGGATCGTCGAGGAGTCGTCCCGGCCTGGGATGAGCGTCTCCTACGTGGCCCGCAAGCACGGCATCGCCCCCAACCAGCTCTTCCGATGGAGGAAGCTCATGAGCGAGGGCGGCAAGGTGGCGGTGCAGGCTGACGACCAGGTGGTCAGCGCTTCGGAGGCTCGTGCTCTCAAGAAGCGGGTTCGCGAGTTGGAACGCCTCCTGGGCAAGAAGACGATGGAGGTGGAAATCCTCAAGGAAGGCATCAAGATCGCGCGCGAAAAAAAACTGATATCGCGCACGCCGTTGCCGTTCGAGGAGGATTTCCAGTGAAACGGGTGGCGGAGGCGTTCGACGTGGCCCGTTCGCAGTTGTCCGAGCGACTGGCGACCGGCCCAAGGAACCGCCCGTCCCGCTATTCGATGGCCCAGGACGAAGTCCTGCTGCCTCTGATCCGTGAGATCGTCGATGGACGGTTGACCTACGGCTATCGCCGGGTGTGCGCCCTGCTCAATCGTCGGTTGGTGTCGATGGGCCAGCCACGGGTGAACCACAAACGCGTGTACCGGATCATGCGGCTCCACGGCCTGCTTTTGGCCAGACACACGGGCAACAGGCCCGAGCGGTCGCATGAAGGCAAGGTCATCACCCTGCGGAGCAACTTGCGTTGGAGCGCTGACGCTTTCGAAGTCGGCTGCTGGAACGGCGAGAAAGTGCGTGTGGTTTTCGCTCTGAACTGCTGCGACCGCGAAATCATGGGGTTCGCGGCCTCGACGTGCGGCATCTCGGGCTCAATGGTGCGCGACCTGATGCTGGAATGCGTGGAGAAACGATTCTGGATGAGCCCTGCGCCGCATCGGGTGGAGTGGCTGACCGACAACGGCTCCTGCTTCGCGGCCAAGGAGACTGTGGAATTCGCGTCCTGGCTGGGCCTGGTTAGCAGGTTCACCCCGGTCAGAAGCCCGGAGAGCAACGGCATGGCCGAGGCGTTCGTAAAGACCTTCAAGCGCGATTACGTGTACGTCAACGACCGCCCGGACGCTCAAACCGTCCTGAACCAGCTTGCGGCTTGGTTCGAGGACTACAACGAGATGCACCCCCACAAGGGGCTGCGGATGCTCTCGCCCAGAGAGTTCATTCGCTTTTCAGCAACTGAAGGGTGTCCGGTTTAGCGGGGGCAACTCCACCACCCTATCGCCGCACCTGACGTCACAGGTTTGGAGGTCAGCTTGGCCTGCGCTGGCTTCGGCACCGTTTACGCCGATATTGGCACGTCATACTTCAGGCGATCCCTGCCGCATTTGATCTCGGCCGTCCGATTTTTGCCTCGGCTAGCTTTCAGTTGATTCGGGGGTCCAGCCAATCAAGCAAGGCCATCTGCCCCAGGGAGCGCGCCAGCAGGAACCCGCCCACTCCGATGCAGACCACCGCGACCAGCGTGCGCAGGTGCCTGCTCCTGATGGAGTGCGCGAAGCGGATGCCGATCACCAGCCCGGCCAGTTGCACCACGCTCAGCCAGGACGCGGCCCTGAAGTCGATGAATCCGTGGATCAGGTTGCCCACGGTGCCCGAGCCCGCCGCAGCCACCTGGATCACCTGCCCGGTGGCCACGGCCGTGATGGGCGCGAAGCCCAGCACCACCATGATCGGCACCGAGAGCACCGGACCGCCCACCCCGGTCAGGCCGGAGATGAACCCCACCACCGCGCCGATGCCGCCAAGCAGCGCCAGATGCGCCGGGGAGCGCCGGTCGAAGGCGAA